>JBDHTH010000475.1:0-3249 GCA_039808545.1 Phreatobacteraceae bacterium
GCCTCGCCGAAGGGGCGACGATCTTCTGGCCGCTGGAGACGAAATGGTATCGCCGGGATCGGGTGCTGCTCGGCGTCCGGCAATTCATCGCCCAGGACCCGGACGGCTACCTGATCCGCCTCTCCGAGCTGCTCGGCACGAGGCCGATGGAAACGGGTAAAGAATAAATTCTTATCAAGGAAAATAATCCTTGACAGCGCGACGCTCCTCCGCTATGGTTCCGGCATGCTCGGGAATTGCGGCTGAGGGCGGCTGACAGCCGGCCGCTTCCAAAACGACCGGCGGCGCTTTCAGATGCCGCGGCCGCTTCCCGCCCCCGAAACGCAAGATCGATGCAACCCAGGCGCGCCACAGGTCGCGCCCGGCAGGAGGCCCCATGCAGGACACCCGGCAGGACGACGCCCCGCCGCCCGCCGCGGCACCCGACGAAGCCGTCTCCGACGAGGCGGCCCGCCAGGCCGCGATCCGCCGCGACTACGAAGCCGGCGCGATGCCGGTGGCGGCGGTCTGCGCCGCGCATGCGATCTCGTCGCCGGCGCTCTACCGTCTCGCGGCCCGCCAGGGCTGGAAGAAGCGCGCGCCCGCCAAGCCCCGCCGGCGGCGCGCCAAGCCTTGTCGCACCAAGCCCCGTCGCGGCACCCGCGCCCAGCTCATCCGCCGGCTCACCCGCGCCGCCATGAAGCAGGTGGCCGATGCCGAGAAGCGGCTGACCGAGGGCGGCGCCAGCGCCATCGCCGAGGAGGCGAAGACGCTGGCGGTCCTCGTCAAGACCCTGAAGGACCTCGATGGCCTCGACACCGCCCGCAGCCCCGCCCGCGCTCAAGCGACCGATGCCGGCGACGGCGACATCCGCGACCTCGACGAGTTCCGCCGCGACCTTGCGCGCCGCATTGAGGCGCTGCGCGGGGGCGGGGAGGCTTGAGCGCTTCCTCGCCGGCCTCTCGGGACCCGAGCTGGCGCGGCTCCACCATGACTGGCCGCTCTTCGCCCGCCCCGACCAATGGCCGCCGCCGGACGGCCCCTGGACGACCTGGCTCGCCATCGGCGGGCGTGGCGCCGGCAAGACGCGCTCGGGCGCCGAATGGGTGAGGGCCCGCGCCCTCGGCCTGTGGGGCGAGGCGCCGGCCGGCCGCATCGCGCTCGTCGGCGAGACCTTCGCGGATGTGCGCGACGTGATGATCGAGGGGCTTTCGGGACTCCTCGCGATCCACGGTCGTGCCACGCGCCCGCTCTGGCATAGAACGCGCGGCCGGCTCGAATGGCCGAACGGCGCGGTCGCGCAGATCTATTCCGCCGAGGCGCCGGACGGGCTGCGCGGCCCGCAATTCGACGCCGCCTGGCTCGACGAACTCGCCAAATGGCCGAATGCCGAGGAGACCTGGGACATGCTGCAATTCGCGCTGCGGCTGGGCGCCGCGCCCCGCCAGATCGTCACCACCACGCCGCGCCCGATTCCGCTCCTGAAGCGGCTGATGGCTGAGGCGACCAGCGCCGTCACCCGCGCCCGCACGGCCGACAACGCCGCGAACCTCGCGCCCGCCTTCCTGTCCGCTGTGGTCGGCCGCTATGCCGGCACGCGGCTCGGCCGGCAGGAGCTCGATGGCGAATTGATCGAGGAGGTGCCGGGGGCGCTGTGGACCCGTGCCATGATCGAGGCGGCCCGCGTGAACGGCCCGACGCCTGTCCTGGCGCGGATCGTCGTGGCGGTCGATCCGCCGGCCTCCAGCCGGCCGGGCGCCGACCGCTGCGGCATCGTCGCGGTGGGGCGCGACCGCGAGGGCGGCTTCCACGTGCTCGCCGACGAGAGCGCGGCGGGCCTCTCGCCGGCCGCCTGGGCGGCGCGCGCCGTGGCGCTGCATCGCCGGCTCGGCGCCGACGCGATCGTCGCCGAGGTCAACCAGGGCGGCGAGATGGTGGCGGCGGTGCTGCGCGAGGCGGCGCCCGACATCGCGGTCAAGCCCGTTCGGGCGACGCGCGGCAAATGGCTGCGCGCCGAGCCGGTCGCGGCCCTCTACGAGGCCGGCCGCGTCCGCCACGCCGCGCCCTTCCCGGCGCTGGAGGACGAGATGTGCGCGTTTGCGCCCGAGGGCCTCGGCACAGGCCGCTCGCCCGACCGGCTCGACGCGCTCGTCTGGGCGATCACCGCGCTGATGGCCGGCCCGGCCGCGCCGCGTGTGCGCAGCCTGTAGGGGCTGCTGCTTGAGAATTTGCTTTTCTGAGCGTTGCGCGCGTTCACCCCTCTCCCTATCCCTCTCCCGCAAGGGGAGAGGGGACGAACGGCAAGGTCTTGCGAACGTGCCGGCGTTTGCGCCGCGGATCGCCGTCCGCTCGCCGTGACCTTCGTGCGCGTTCCCTCTCCCCTTGCGGGAGAGGGACAGGGAGAGGGGTGACGGGACGCCGTTTCCCTATCGCTTCAAAATACCCGGAGCCAAAAATCCGATGATTGATCTCCTGCGCCGGCTCGCCGGCCGTCCCGCCGCGCCGCCCGACGCCAAGGCGAGTCGCGCCGGCGCCCTCGTCGCCCTCGATTTCGCGGGCCGGCCGCGCTGGACGCCGCGCGACTATGCGGCGCTCGCCCGCGAGGGCTATCAGCGCAACGCCATCGCGTATGGCGCCATCCGCCTGATCGCCGGCGCCGCCGCGCGCCTGCCGGTCGCCGTGATGGCGGAGGGCCGCACCCTCCCGGATCACCCGCTCGCGTTGCTCCTTGCCCGGCCGAACGAGCGCCAGTCGCTGGCCGAGCTGATCGAGGCGATCGCCACCCATCTGCTGATCGCCGGCAACGCCTATGTCGAGCAGGTCGCGGTCGCGGGCCCGCCGCGCGAGCTGCACGCGCTGCGCCCCGACCGCATGCGCGTCATCCCCGGCGCCGACGGCTGGCCGGAGGGCTACGAGTATCGGCTCGGCGAGCGCGCGGTCCGCTATCGCCAGGAGGGCGCCGTGCCGCCGATCCTGCACCTCGCCAACGCCCATCCGCTCGACGATCACTACGGCCTCGCCCCGCTCGAGGCGGCCGCGACCGCGCTCGACATCCACAACGCCGCCGCCGACTGGAACAAGGCGCTGCTCGATAACGCGGCCCGCCCCTCCGGCGCGCTCGTCTATGCGGGCGAGGCCGGGCTCGGCGAGGACCAGTTCGCGCGGCTGAAGGCCGAGCTGGAGCAGGGCTTCCAGGGCGCCCGCGCCGCCGGCCGGCCGCTGCTGCTGGAGGGCGGGCTCGACTGGAAGCCGATGGCGCTCTCGCCGAAG
>JBDHTH010000476.1:0-3249 GCA_039808545.1 Phreatobacteraceae bacterium
TGGTCGGCCACCTCCGTCGTGCCGTAGTTGGGAACGTTGCAGAGCGGGATGCCGCGCGCCTTGCAGGCCGCATGATCGACATTGTCGAAGCCGACGCCGACGCGGATGATGATCCGGCAGCGCTCGAGCTTGGCGATCACGTCGGCGGTGAGGCGCATGCGATGCCAGATCAGGATGCCGTCGCAGCCGCGCCATTCCGCCTCCGGGACGACCTCGGGCCGCGTCTCGTAGAAGCGGCGGTATTCGACCCTGTCGCCGGTGACCCTTCGCTCGATATCGAGGTCTTCGACGATGGCGTCGGGAACCAGAACCTTCAGGGCGGCCATACCGCATGTCCTTTCGGAGAGAGGAATCAGAGAATCTTGTCGAGGAAGTCCTTGAGGCGGGGATCCGACGGCGTCTTGAACAGCGTCTCGGGCGGCCCGCTTTCGACGATGACGCCGCGGTCGGTGAAGAAGATCTCGTCGGCGACCTCCCGGGCGAAGCGCATCTCATGGGTGACCAGCACGCAGGTCATGCCCTCCCGCGCGAGTTCGCGGATGACGTTGAGCACCTCGCTGACCATCTCCGGGTCGAGCGCGGCCGTGACCTCGTCGAAGAGGATGACCCGCGGCTCCATCGCCAGGGCGCGGGCGATGGCGACGCGCTGCTGCTGGCCGCCCGAGAGCTCGCCCGGATAGGCGTCCTCCTTGCCGGTCAGGCGCACCTTGGCGAGCAGCGCGCGGGCCCGCTCGCGGACCTCGGCCGGCTTCTCGCGCAGCACCTGGATCGGCGCCATGGTGAGGTTCTGCAGCACGGTGCGGTGCGGAAAGAGGTTGTATTGCTGGAACACCATCGCGACCTGGTGGCGCAGCGGGATGAGCTCCCGGTCGGTCTTCAGTCTCTCGACCGCGAAATCGCCGACGCGGATGGTGCCGGAATCGATCGGCGTCAACGCATTGATGCAGCGCAGCGCCGTGGACTTGCCCGAGCCCGACGGCCCGATGATGCAGACGACGCCGCCATCCTTGACCGAAAGCGTCACGCCCTTCAGCACCGGCACGGCGCCGAAGGATTTGTGCACGTCGCGCATCTCGATGAGCGGCCTGGAGGCGGCGGTCGATGTCATGATTGGCGGCCCCGCACGCGCTTTTCCAGCCAGCGCGTCAGCATCGCGATCGGGAAGCAGGTGATGAAGAAGAGGAGCAGGACGTAGATGTAGACGGCCGTCGCGAAGCGGCTCCCGTCGCTCGCGATGACGTTGCGCGCCACCGACAGCACGTCGGACGTGCCGGTCACGACGACCAGGCTCGTGCCGATGAACAGCATCGCGTAGATCGTCATGATGTTGGGCGTCATCAGCGGCAGCGCCTGCGGCACGACGACGTGGCGCAGGATCTGGATGCGGCGGTAGCCGAGCGAGCGCGCCGATTCCCACTGCCCGCTGGCGATCGCCTCGACGCCGCCGCGGAACACCTCGGCGATGTTGGCCATGATCGGCAAGGTGAGGCCGAAGACCGATTTGACGAGCGGCGAGATGTAGAACGACCTGCCGAACAGGGTGATCTCGAACGGCAGCAGGTAGAGCATGGCGTAGAGGACGACCAGCCAGGGCGAGTTGCGCAGAAGGTTCATCAGGACGTGGCAGGGCCAGCGGACGGCCGAGCTCTGCGCGATCAGCCCGATGCCGAGCGCCGTGCCGAGGACCAGCGCGATCGCCATCGCCCAGATGCTGATGAGGATGTTGGCCGCGAAGCCGCCGTCGAAGCTGCCGAAATTCGCCGAGCCGGACAGCAGGAGCGGGGTCCGCGCCGCGATATAGGCGAGGATGGCGGCCGTCTCCTTCCCGTAGACGGCCGCGAGCAGCGCACCGAGCGCCAGCGGCACGCCGAACAGGCCGAGCAGGAAGGCGCGCAGATCCTGGCTCACGAGATCTCCGTGCCGTATCCCGGCATCCGCGTGAGGTTTCCGAGCCAGCGCATCGCGAAGACGGCGCCGCTCGCCAGCACGATGTAGAGCACCCAGACCAGCATCATGACCTCGATGTTGCGGAAGGTCTCGAGCATGATCTGCGTCGCGCCGTACATGATGTCGGCGACCGCCACGAGCGAAGCCTGGGCCGACGTCTTGATCAGGCTGACGACGTTGTTGGTCATGGCCGGCATCGAGAGGCGCAGGGCGATCGGCAGCTCGACATGAACGAAGGTCTGCAGGCGCGTGTATCCGAGCTACCGCGCGCCTTCCACAGTTTGCGACGGCACGCCGAGCAGCCCGGAGCGGATGATCTCGACCGCCAGCGCGCCGTTGTAGAGCCCGAGCGAGAGCACCCCGCAGGTGAAGCCGGAGAAGAGCGGCGCGCTTCGCCCGGTGATCGGGTCGGTCAGCGTCAATCCGATCTCGGACAGCATGAAATAGAGGAAGAAGAGCTGAACGAGCGGCGGCGTGTTGCGGAAGAACTCGACCGCGACGGTCGTGACCGGCTCCAGCAGCGGCACCCTGAAATGCAGGCAGAGAGCGCCGACGATGCCGATGGCGAGCATCAGCAGCGCGCCGGCGAGGCTCATCAGCACCGTGACGCCGAGCCCCTTGACCAGCCAGGCCTGGTAGTACGGGTCGGCCAGCCAGCCGAAATCGAGGGTCATCGAAGCTGCTTCGCGATGCGGCGCGTCCCTTGCGCGTCAGCCTGACCGCAAGGGACAAACGCGGTTCATCAGTTGGACTTGACCTTGGCGGCGGCCTCGGCCGCACGCTTGGCCACGTAGTCGCTCGCGCCCATGTTGTAGGTCTTCTCGGCCGTCGTGAGCACGTTCGCGGCCTCCGCCTCGATGATCGCCTTGTTCACTGCGTCCAGGAAGGCCGGCTCGCCCTTGCGGATGCCGCCCGCGATCGGGCTGTACTCGAAGGCGTCGAGCGCGATCTTGTATTTGTCGCTCCAGCCGTCCTCCGCGACCTTCATCGTCAGGATCGGCCCGTCGAAGGCGATGCCCTCGCAGCGATTGTCCTGGAAGGCCTTGAACATCTCGGCGGTGCCGGTGAACAGCACCGTCTCGGCGCCGAATTTCTCGGCGAGCGTGCGGTTGTAGAGATTGCCCTGGATGCCGCACACCTTGTGGCCCTTGAGATCTTCCCATGTCTTGATCGGCGTGTCCTTGGCAGCGAGCAGGACGAGGCCGGCCATCTGGTAGTATTCATCCGTGAAATCGATGATCTTGGCGCGGTCGGCGGTCTTGCCGAGCGTCGCGAAGATAACGTCGATCCGGCCGCCGTTGA
>JBDHTH010000477.1:0-3245 GCA_039808545.1 Phreatobacteraceae bacterium
AGCTCGGTCAACAGCGCCCTGATGGCCTTCGGCAAGGCGATGGCGGATCGCGGCCTCGCCGACGGGGTGCGCGTCAACGCGATCAATCCCGGCCCGGTCGAGACCGGGCGGCTGACGGCCCGCATCGAGGCCTTCGCGAAGGAGCACGGCATCGCCGAGGCGGAGGCGCGCGCCGCGATGGTCAAGGACCAGCAGGTCATCCGCTTCGGCCGCCCCGAGGAGATCGCGGCCGCGGTCGCCTATCTCGACGGCCCGGAAGGCGGCTTCTTCCAGGGCGCCGTCATCGATCTCGACGGCGGTTCGACCAAGGGACTCTAAAACCGCAAAATCCGCAGCCAGCGGGCGATGTCGAGCAGCGTCGCCAGCGCCGCCGCGACATAGGTCCAGGCGGCGGCGCGCAGCACGTGCCGGGCCGCCGGCATGTCGGCCGGCGAGAGGTAGCGGCCGCGCTCCAGCACCGGCAGCGCCTTGCCGAAGCTCGCGTCGAATTCCACGGGAAGCGTCGCAAGATGGACCGCGATCCGGATCGCCAGCAATCCGAGCCCGACCACGAGCTGGATCACCAGCAGCGCCGGCGCGCGCACCACCATGAACAGCAGCGGGGCGGCGACCAGCACCACCATCGCGGCATTGTCGATCCAGCCGAGATTCTTGACGAGCGCCAGCCGCGCCGCGAAGGCCCGCTCGCCATGCGCATGCTGCACCGCGTGCGAGACCTCGTGCGCCGCCACCGCCACAGCCGCGATCGACCGTCCGCCGAGATGCTGCGGCAGGAGGCGCACGGCGCGGTCCTCGGGGTCGTAGTGATCGCCCGTCTCGGTCAGCTCGAGCTTGACGTTTTCGAGCCCGGCCTCGTCGAGGAGGTGCCGCGCAAGCTCGCCGCCGGTGCCCGGCAGGTCGGGCCGCTCGGCGCCGTGCACCTTGAGCACATGCCGCACCCAGTAGGAGGGGCCGAACAGCACCGCGACCAGCAGCGCGACGCCGATCAGAACCAGAACCACCATGCGAAGTCTCTCGGTTGCCCGCCCGGCGCGCCTTATAGCGCGGATCGGGCGGGAGCCGAAGCTTTCGGCCCGTGGCTCAGTGCCGCTCCATCTTGTTGCGCGCCGCCTCCAGCGACTTCGACCAGCGTGACAGCGCGAAGCAGATCAGCCAGTAGATCGCGCCCGCGAAGCTGTAGGCCTCGAGGTTCATGCCGACCCAGGCCGGGTCCGCGAGCGAGGCCTGCGCGATGCCGAGCAGGTCGAGGATCGAGACGATCAGCACCAGCGTCGTGTTCTTGACGAGCGCGATGAACTCGTTGGTCATCGCCGGCAGCGCGAGCCGCAGCGCCTGCGGCAGCACGATGAAGCCGGTCGTCTGCCACCATTTGAGGCCGAGCGCGTGGCCCGCCTCCTCCTGGCCCTTCGGCAGCGCCTGCAGGCCGCCGCGCACCGCTTCCGCCATATAGGCCGCGATGCAGAAGGCGAGGCCGATGACGGCGCGCGCCAGCCGGTCGATCTCGATATTGCCGGGCAGGATCAGCGGCAGCAGCAGCGAGGCGAGGAAGATCACCGCGATGATCGGCACGCCGCGCCAGAACTCGATGAAGATGATCGACAGCGTGCGGATGATCGGCAGCCGCGAGCGCCGCCCGAGCGCCAGCAGGATGCCGAGCGGCAGCGCGATCAGCCCGGCATAGACCGACAGGAACACGGTGAGCATCAGCCCGCCCCATTCCCGCGTCTGCACGACGGTGAGGCCGAACACGCCGCCATGCAGGATCATCACCAGCAGCGGCGGCAGCACGATCACGGCGAGGAGCGCGATCCAGCCGCGCCCCGGCAGGCCCTTCCAGAACATCAGCGCCATCGTGCCGAAGAACAGCACCGCGACGAGATTGACGCGCCAGCGCTGCTCGGCCGGGTAGAGCCCGTACATGAACTGCCCGAAGCGGGCCTTCACGAACACCCAGCAGGCGCCCGTGCCGGTGCAGTCCTGGCGCGTCTCGCCGAGGAAGGTGGCGTTGATCAGCGCCCATTTCACGATCGGGATGGCGCCGAGCACGATCAGCACGGCGAGCACAATCGTGATGACGGAATCGACCGGCGTCGGGAACAGGCGGGTGCGGACGAAGGTCGCGGCGCTCATCGCGTCACCAGGGCGATTCTTGCGTTGTACCAGTTCATCAGCGCCGACACCGCGAGGCCGATCGCGAGGTAGCAGCCGAGCACGATGGCGCTGATCTCGATCGCCTGGCCGACATTGTTGAGCGCCGAGCCCATATAGACGCTGACGAGCTCGGGGAAGGCGATCGCGGCGCCGAAGGAGGAGTTCTTCAGCACGTTGAGATACTGGCTGGTCAGCGGCGGCGTCATCACCCGCATGGCCTGCGGCAGCACCACGAGGCGCAGCGTCTGGTTGGGCCGGAGGCCGACCGCCGAGGCCGCCTCGCGCTGGCCCTTGGCGACCGCCAGGATGCCGCCGCGCACGATCTCGGCGATGAACGCCGCCGTATAGGTGGAGAGCGCCGCGAACAGCGCCACGAATTCCGGCACCAGCACGAAGCCGCCGCGATAGTTGAAGCCGCGCAGCGCCGGCACGTCCCAGGAGACCGCCGAGACCGCCCAGACCAGCGTCGCGAGCGGGAGGAGGACCAGCAGCACGAGCCCGATCCGCCAGGTCGGCAACCCCTTGCCGGTCGCGTCGCGCTTCGCCTTGGAGATGCGCGCGACGACGATCTGCGCGATCAGCCCCGCGAGGAAGACCAGGCCGAGGATCTTCAGCGACCAGCCCTCGGTCGGCACGGGGATCGTCAGGCCGCGATTGTTGAGGAACGCGACCTTGAAAAGGCCGATGGAATCGCGCGGGCCGGGCAGCGCCGCGATGACGCCGAAATACCAGAACAGCACGAAGAACAGCAGCGGGATGTTCCGCACGAACTCGATATAGGCCCCTGCCGCCGTCGACAGCAGCCAGTTCGAGGAGAGCCGCGCGATGCCGAGCAGGAAGCCGAGGATCGTCGCCGCCACCATCGAGATCAGCGACACGACCAGGGTGTTGACGATGCCGACCCAGAGCAGGCTCAGATAGGTATCGGCCGAGGTGTAGCCCGTCAGCACGAACGGGATGTCGATGCCGGTGCCGCGCCACAGGAAGTCGAAGCCCGACGCGATGCCGGCCTTCACCAGGTTCTCCGAGGCGTTCCGGATGAAATAGACGGTCAGCCCGACCAGCACCACCACGGCGCCGACCTGGAAGACCGC
>JBDHTH010000478.1:0-3227 GCA_039808545.1 Phreatobacteraceae bacterium
CGGTCATCACGTCGGCGCCCTCGCCGTCCCAGGCCCGCGCGAAGCCGCCATTCACCGCGACGCGCTGCGGCACCAGGCGGAAGAAGGCGAAGTCGGGAAAATCGACATAGAGCTCGGATTTCGGGTGCCGGGCCAGGAATCGCAGGCGGATGCGCGCCGCGTCCGGCGATTCGCGCGCGATCCGCGTCGCATCGGCCACCACGGTGACGCGCGGATGGGCGAGCGGATCGCCCTTGCCGGGCCGCGAGAACAGCAGCGAGGCGCGCCGATGCGCGTCGAGATGCTGCGTGTGGCGGGCGAGCTTCGACACCAGCACCAGCGGCGCGCCGTCGACATCGGTCGCGGTCGCGACGAGGCTGGCGAAGGGCGTGCCGTCTTCCTCCATCGTCGCCAGGCTCGCGGAGCGGCCCGTGCGGATCAGCATCCGGGCCAGCGGCGCGCCATCGAAATCCGGGCCGCGCACGCCGCGCGGAACGCTTTCGGCGCCTTTCGGGGCCTTCGGCCCTGGCGAAATGTTGGAATTCCCAATGCTTTCCATCGATTCCTCTGCTAGGGTCACATTTCAGCCGTGCTCTATGCGCATGGGCTCTGCGCTCACCCCGCCCGCGGGGGCCGGAACAACAACGAGAGCTGGCATGCCGACTATCGCTTTGGTCGACGACGACCGCAATATTTTGACCTCCGTCTCGATCGCGCTCGAGGCCGAGGGCTATCGGATTCAGACCTATAACGACGGCGCGGCGGCGCTGGAAGGGTTCAAGACGAACCTGCCCGATCTCGCGATCCTCGACATCAAGATGCCGCGCATGGACGGGATGGAGCTGCTGCGCCGCCTGCGCCAGAAATCCGAGCTGCCCGTGATCTTCCTCACCTCCAAGGACGAGGAGATCGACGAATTGTTCGGCCTGAAGATGGGCGCCGACGATTTCATCCATAAGCCCTTCTCGCAGCGCCTGCTGGTCGAGCGCGTCAAGGCGGTGCTGCGCCGCGCCGCGCCCAAGGACGCGGCCAATCCGCGCGTCGTGGAGGCCAACAAGGTGCTGGAGCGCGGCCGCCTCCGGATGGACCCGGAGCGCCATACCTGCACCTGGAACGGCGAGCAGGTGACGCTCACCGTCACCGAGTTCCTGATCCTGCAGGCCCTCGCGCAGCGCCCCGGCGTCGTGAAGAGCCGCAACGCGCTGATGGACGCGGCCTATGACGATCAGGTCTATGTCGACGACCGCACGATCGACAGCCACATCAAGCGGCTGCGCAAGAAGTTCAAGGTCGTCGACGACGATTTCGAGATGATCGAGACCCTGTATGGCGTCGGCTATCGGTTCAAGGAAGCGTGAGGCCCGGCGCCTGAGGACGCCGGCCGAGCCCGCGACGTCCGAGGCGCCGCCGGCCGACTCCGCCGCACCGGAAGCCCTCCGCGATGCGGGCGCGCCGTCGCCGGCCGAGACCGTGAGCCTCGCGCCGGCCGCTCCGCCCTCACCCGAGGACGCGCCCGAGGCCGATGCCGCCGTTGCGGCGCCGGCGGTCGCGCGCCCGCGCCGCCGGCTGCGCGACGGCTTCAAGAAGGCCGGGCGCGGCATCCTCTGGGCGGCCTTCGGCTCGGTCACGCGGCGCATCGTCACGCTGAACCTCGCGGGGCTCGTCGCGCTCCTCAGCGGCATGCTCTATCTCAATCAGTTCCGCGCCGGCCTGATCGATGCGCGCGTCCAGTCGCTGCTGATCCAGGGCGAGATCGTCGCGGCGGCGGTCGCGGCCTCGGCGGCGGTCGAGACCGACGCGATCACCATCGATCCCGACCGCCTGCTCGAATTGCAGGCCGGCGAGACTCTGTCGCAGCCGGACGAGAGCATCCTGGAATTCCCGATCAACCCCGAGCGCGTCGGGCCGGTGCTGCGCCGCCTCGTCGGGCCGACCAAGACGCGCGCCCGCATCTATGACCGCGAGGGCGCGCTGGTGCTCGATTCGACCGCGCTCTATGCGCGCGGCGAGATCCTGCAATACGACCTGCCGGCCCCGGACGCGCCGCAGCCCAACCTCTTCACCCGCATCGCCGAGAAGCTGCGCGGCCTGCTCGGCCGCGTCGACCTGCCGAAATACCGCGAGCTCGGCACCGCCAACGGTCGCGGCTACCAGGAGGTCGCGATCGCGCTGAACGGGCAGACGGCCCATCAGGTGCGCGTCAACGAGCGCGGCGAGATCATCGTCTCGGTCGCGGTGCCGGTGCAGCGCTTCCGCGGCGTGCTCGGCGCGCTGATGCTCTCCACCCAGGGCGGCGACATCGACGACGTCATCGCGGCCGAGCGCCTGGCGATCCTGCGCGTCTTCCTCGTGGCAGCGGCCGTCATGGTGCTGCTGTCGATCCTCCTGGCGAGCACCATCGCGGGGCCGATGCGCAAGCTCGCGGAGGCGGCCGACCGGGTGCGCCACCGCGTCAAGGCGCGCGAGGAGATCCCCGACTACTCCCATCGCGGCGACGAGATCGGCCATCTGTCGAGCGCGCTGCGCGACATGACCTCGGCGCTCTACCGCCGCATCGAGGCGATCGAGCGTTTCGCGGCCGATGTCGCGCATGAATTGAAGAACCCGCTGACCTCGCTGCGCTCCGCCGTCGAGACGCTGCCGCTCGCCAAGACCGAGCAGTCGCGCGGCCGCTTGATGGAAGTCATCCAGCACGACGTGAGGCGTCTCGACCGGCTGATCTCGGACATCTCGGATGCGAGCCGCCTCGACGCCGAATTGCAGCGTACCGATGCCGAAGCGGTCGATCTGAGGCGGCTCCTAGCGACCGTCGTGAAGGTGGCGGACGAGCTCCGGCGCGACACCAATGTCGCGGTGAAGCTGAAGATCGAGGTGCCGGCCGCCAAGCCGTTGACCGTGCGCGGCCATGATTCGCGCCTCGGCCAGGTAGTGAACAACCTGGTCGACAACGCCCGCTCCTTCTCGCCCGACAACGGCGAGGTGCGCGTCACCTGCCGCATCGTCGGCGACGAGGTCGAGATCGCGGTCGACGATGACGGGCCGGGCATCAACCCCGACGCGCTCGACCGCATCTTCGAGCGCTTCTACACCGACCGGCCGCATCAGGGCTTCGGCCAGAATTCCGGCCTCGGCCTGTCGATCTCCAAGCAGATCGCCGAGGCGCATGGCGGCCGCATCTGGGCCGAGAACCGCATCCGCAAGACCAAGGGCGGGGCCGAGAAGGTGCTCGGCGCCCGCTTCACGGTGCG
>JBDHTH010000479.1:0-3216 GCA_039808545.1 Phreatobacteraceae bacterium
GATCGCTTCCTCAGCGTCGGGCGTCTCGAACAGCGCCTTGGCCTCCGCCTCGTTGGCGAAGACGATGTCGACCTCGCTGGTCTCGATGAGGTTCAGAAACTCCTCGCGCCAGCGCACCACGCAGAAGGTGTCTGACAGCGTCAGCGCCACCTTGCGATGCGCGCCATGGGCGTATTTGGCGGCCACCAGGAAGGCTTCCTTGGCGGCCGGCGGATCCCAGAGATAGCCTTCCAGATAGGTCACGGCCGCGGAGGCGATGGTCGTCTGGTCGATATCGGCAGCCGTGAGGTTCTGCGCTGCGCCGAGATAGGTCGACATGGTGCGCTCGCCGTCCGGCGTCACCATGATCATGCAGCGGGCCGTGGAGGGGCCGTCCTTGGCGGCCGGCACCTCGAAATAGACGCCGGCGGCGCGGATGTCGTGCGCGAAGGTGTCGCCGAGCGCGTCCTTCGCGACCTTGCCGACGAAGGCGGCGCGCGAGCCGAGCAGGGCCGCGCCGACGATCGTGTTGGCGGCCGAGCCGCCCGAGATCTGCAGGGTCTGGCCCATCGCGTCGTAGAGCCGGCCGGAGGTCGCCTCGTCGACGAGCTGCATCGAGGCCTTGATCAGCCCCTGCTGCTCCAGCGTCTTCTCCTCGACATGCGACAGGACGTCGACGATCGCGTTGCCAATGCCGAGAACGTCGAGGGAGGGGGCGCTCATGAAGCCTCTCTTTTCGGTGGGACTGGTCGCCGCGCCGCGGCGGCGCCCGCGAGGTAGCGGAAGCCTCGCGGCTTGGCAAATCGGCGCTTTGCGCGGCGGGGCTTTACGCCTTCGCCGGGAAGTGGCATCGCTGGAGCAATGCCACTCGACCCCGTGCCCGCCTTCCGGCTCTCTCGCTCTGCGCCCGCCGCATGAGCCTGGTGCGCAATTTCGCGACCGTGGGGGCAGGGACGGCCGCATCCCGCCTGCTCGGCTTCCTGCGCGACGCAGGCCTTGCGGCCTCGCTCGGCTCCGGCGCGATCGCCGATGCCTTCGTGATCGCGTTCCGCCTGCCGAACCTGTTCCGCCGGCTTTTCGCCGAGGGGGCGTTCAACTCGGCCTTCGTGCCGCTGGTGGCGGCGCATCGCGAGCGCGAGGGCGAAGCCGGCATGCGGCGCTTCGTCGGCGACGCCTTCGGCCTGATGGGGGTCGTGCTGGCGGTCACCACGCTCGTCGCGATGATCGGCGCGCCGTTCCTGGTGCGCGGCCTGGCGCCGGGCTTCGTGCTCGATGCGCATAAGTTCGACCTCGCGGTGCTACTGACGCGGATCGCGCTGCCCTATCTGGTCGGCGTCGGGCTCGTCGCGGTGCTGTCCGCCTTCCTCAACGCGAACAAGTATTTCACGGCCGCCGCCTGGGTGCCGGTGACGCTCAACGTGCTGCTGATCGGCATCATCGGCTGGATCCATCTGGCCGGCTGGGACGGCACCGAGACGGCCGGCGTCGCGCTCGCGGTCGGGGTCGCGGTATCGGGCTTCGTGCAACTCGTGCTGATCGCCTGGGCTCTGCGCAGCCATGCGCTGGGCTTTCCGTTCCCGCGGCAGATCTGGAACCGCGACATGGCGGAGCTGGTGCGGCTCGGCGTGCCGGGGATGATCGCGGGCGGCATCGCACAGCTCAGCGCCATCATCGGCACCATCATCGCGTCGATGCAGCCGGGCGCCGTCTCCTGGCTCTATTACGCGGACCGCGTCTACCAATTGCCGCTCGGCGTGTTCGGCATCGCGATCGGCGTCGTGCTGCTGCCCGAGATCACCGAGCGGGTGCAGAGCGGCGACGAGGCGGCGGTGGCGCGCACGCAGAGCCGGGCGCTCGAATTCGCCTCGCTCCTGACCCTGCCGGCCGCCGGCGCGCTGATGGTCGCGGCGACGCCGATCGTCACGGTGCTGTTCGAGCGCGGCGCCTTCACGGCCGCCGACAGCCGGCAGACCGGCCATGTGCTCGCGGCGCTGGCGGCGGGATTGCCCGCCTATGTGCTGATCAAGGTGCTTTCGACCGCCTATTTCGCGCGCCGCGACACGACGCGGCCGATGGTCTATGCGCTGATCGGCATCGTGGTGAACGTCGCGGCGGCCTTCGCGCTGTTTCCCTCCCATGGCGCGACCGGGGTCGCGATAGCGATCAGCCTGTCGGCCTGGCTGAACGTCGCGCTGCTGTGGACGCATCTCGCCCGCAAAGGGCAGTTCACGGTCGACGCGGTGGCGCGGCGGCGGCTGCCGCGCATCCTTGCGGCGACGATCGGCATGGCGGCAGCGGTGCACCTTCTGGCGATGCCGCTGTCGGCCTATATGCAGGCGAGCGTGCCGGCGCTCTTGCGCTTCGGTGCGCTCGGCCTGCTGGTGGCGGCGGGGCTTGCCAGCTACGCGGCGCTCGCGCTGCTGCTCGGCGGGGCCGACCGGCGGGAGCTGGTGCTGCTCGTGCGGCGCTGAGCTGGCCTGCGTTGACCCGGACGGCGCAGCGTGCGATGCACCGCGCCGCTCGTTTTCGAGCGCGATTTTCACGTTTCCGGCGGTCAAGACCATGGCTCAGTTCCAGCAGCGCGTGTTTTCCGGCATGCAGCCGAGCGGCAATCTGCATCTCGGCAACTATCTTGGCGCGATGGTGAACTGGGTCGCGATGCAGGAAACGCATGACTGCATCTATTGCGTCGTCGACATGCACGCGATCACGGTCTGGCAGGATCCCGAGGAGCTTCAGGCCTCGATCCGCGAGGTGACGGCCGCCTATATCGCGAGCGGCATCGACCCGAAGCGCTCGATCCTGTTCAACCAGAGCCAAGTGCACGAGCATGCCGAGCTCGCCTGGATCTTCAACTGCATCGCGCGCATCGGCTGGATGAGCCGCATGACGCAGTTCAAGGACAAGGCCGGCAAGGACCGCGAGAACGCCTCGCTCGGCCTGTTCGCCTATCCGAGCCTGATGGCGGCCGACATCCTCGCCTACAAGGCGACGCATGTGCCGGTCGGCGAGGACCAGAAGCAGCATCTGGAGCTGACGCGCGACATCGCGATCAAGTTCAACAACGACTACGGCGAGCGGATCGCGGCGCTCGGGCATGGCGATGCGTTCTTCCCCGTCACCGAGCCGGTGATCACGGGGCCGGCGACGCGCGTCATGAGCCTGCGCGACGGCGCCAAGAAGATGTCGAAATCCGACCCGTCGGACTATTCGCGCATCAATCTGCGCGACGATGCC
>JBDHTH010000480.1:0-3214 GCA_039808545.1 Phreatobacteraceae bacterium
CCGCGCGCCGCCGAGGAGCTGTCGCGGATGGGCACGATCATGGGGCTGGTGCCGGCGATCGCGCCGGTGATCGGCGGAGTGCTGGAGCGCCAGTTCGGCTGGCGCGCCTCCTTCCTCGTCACCACGGTCTTCGCGATGGCCCTGGCGGGCCTCGTCGCGATGCTGCCAGAGACGCTCAAGGCGCGCGGCGCCGCCGTCACCTCGCCGCTCGCCCTCGTCAGGATCTATGTCGGCCTCTTCGATCGGCCGAAGATCATCGCCTATGGCGGGCTGATGACGTTCTGCTACGCGGGGCTGTTCGCCTTCATCTCGGGCTCCTCCTTCGTGCTCCAGAACATCTACGGGCTGAACGAGCTCGTCTACGGCTTCGCGTTCGGCGCGGTGGTGATCGGCTATGTCGCCGGCACGATGATCGGCACGCGCTTTTCGGGCCGGCGTGGCATCGACGGCACCATCGCGATCGGCGTCGTGGCACTGGCGGCCGGCGGCCTCGTGATGACGGGACTGATGCTGGCGGGCGTCAAGCACCCGCTCGCCGTCGTGCTGCCGATGGCGGTCTATACCTGCGGCGTCGGCATGACGATGCCGCAGTCGATGGCGGGCGCGCTGATGCCGTTTCCGGACCGGGCGGGCGCCGCCTCCTCGCTTGTCGGCTTCGTGCAGATGCTGTTCGCCGCCACTATCGGCATCCTGGTCGGCCACGGCATCCAGGGGAGCGCGCTGCCGCTCGCCTTGGCGATCGCCGCGATGGGGCTCGCGGCGCTGGCGCTCTTTCTCGGCACGAAACGCATAAGGGCCGCCTGAGCGGCGGCCCTATGCTGAGTCCGAGACGTTGCAACTCGGGCTTTAGCCCGAGACGTTGAACGCCGCCAGCACCGCCATGTTGACGATGTCGGTGTCCTTGGCGCCGAGCTGGACGATCTGCACCGGCTTGTCGAGGCCGACCAGCAGCGGGCCGATGACGGTCGCGCCGCCCAGCTCCTGCAGCATCTTGGTCGAGATCGAGGCCGAGTGGAACGCCGGCATCACCAGCACGTTGGCGGGGCCGGAGAGGCGCGAGAACGGATAGGCCGCCATCAGGTCGCGGTTGAGCGCCACGTCGGCCGACATCTCGCCGTCATACTCGAAATCGACGCGGCGGCCGTCGAGGATCCGCACCGCCTCCTGCACCTTCAGCGAGCGCTCGCCGGGCGGGTGGCCGAAGGTCGAGAAGGCGAGCAGCGCCACGCGCGGCTCGTAGCCGAGCCGGCGCGCCGCCGAGGCGGCCTCGATCGCGATCTCGGCGATGTCGCCGGCATCCGGCATCTCGGTGATGGCGGTGTCGGCGACCAGAACGGTGCGCCCGCCGCGCGCGATCGCCACCGACACGCCGATCAGACGGTGGCCGGGCTTCGGGTCGATCACCCGCCGGATATCCTCGAGCGCAATGGAGAAGTTGCGGGTGACGCCCGTCACCATCGCGTCGGCGTCGCCCGCCTCCACCATGCAGGCCGCGAACACGTTGCGGTCGTTGTTGACCATGCGCTGGCAGTCGCGCGACAGGAAACCCTGCCGCTGCAGCCGCTCGTAGAGCCGCGCCGCGTAGTCGGAATTGCGCCGCGACAGCCGCGCGTTGATGATCTCGACGCCCGTCAGGTCGACGCCCGCGAAGGCGGCGGTCTCGCGCACCCGCTCCTCGCGTCCGACGAGGATCGGCGTGCCGATCCCCTGCGCGTAGAAGCTGACCGCGGCGCGCATCACCTGCTCTTCCTCGCCCTCCGCGAAGACGACGCGCTTGGGCGCGCGGCGTGCCTTGTCGAAGACGCGGTTGAGCACGCCCGCGACCGGGTTGCGGCGCGACTTCAGCTCGTTGACATAGGCGTCCATCGAGACGATCGGCCGACGCGCGACGCCCGTCTCCATCGCGACGCGGGCCACCGCCGGCGGGATCGAGGAGATGAGGCGCGGGTCGAACGGCACCGGAATGATGTATTCGTTGCCGAATTTCGGCCGCGCGCCCTGATAGGCGGCCGCCACCTCGTCCGGCACGTCCTCGCGGGCGAGCTCGGCGAGCGCCTCGGCGGCCGCGATCTTCATCTCCATGTTGATGGTGGTCGCGCGCACGTCGAGCGCGCCGCGGAAGATGTAGGGAAAGCCGAGGACGTTGTTGACCTGGTTCGGATAGTCGGAGCGGCCCGTCGCGACGATCGCGTCGGAGCGGATCGCATGCACCTCCTCGGGCAGGATCTCGGGGTCGGGATTGGCCATCGCGAAGATGATCGGCTTCGGCGCCATGCTCATGACCATCTGCGGGGTCAGCGCGCCCTTCACCGAGAGGCCGAAGAACACGTCGGCGCCGCGCACCGCGTCTTCGAGGCTCCGGGCATCGGTCTTCACCGCATGCCCCGACTTCCACTGGTTCATGCCCTCGGTGCGGCCCTGATAGATGACGCCCTTGGTGTCGCACAGCATGACGTTGTCGGGCGCGAAGCCCATCGCCTTGATCAGCTCGACGCAGGCGATGCCGGCCGAGCCGGCGCCGTTGACGACGAGGCGGGTGTTCTTCACGTCGCGGCCGGTCACGTGCAGCGCGTTGATCAGCCCCGCCGCCGCGATGATCGCGGTGCCGTGCTGGTCGTCATGGAACACCGGGATGTCCATCAGCTCCTTGAGCCGCTGCTCGATGATGAAGCATTCCGGCGCCTTGATGTCCTCCAGATTGATGCCGCCGAAGGAGGGGCCGAGATAGCGCACGCAGTTGATGAACTCTTCCGCGTCCTCGGTGGCCACTTCGAGGTCGATGGAATCGACGTCGGCGAAGCGCTTGAACAGCACCGCCTTGCCTTCCATGACCGGCTTGGAGGCGAGCGCGCCGAGATTGCCCAGGCCGAGGATCGCCGTGCCGTTGGAGATGACGGCGACCATGTTGCCGCGCGTGGTGTAGTCGAAGGCGCGGCTGGGGTCCTCGGCGATCGCCTTGACCGGCACGGCGACGCCCGGCGAATAGGCGAGACTCAGGTCGCGCTGCGTGGCCATCGGCTTGGTGGGGTTGATCTCCAGCTTGCCCGGCCGGTTCATGGCATGGAAGTCGAGCGCCTCCTGCGCGCTGACCGAGGGGGCAGCGCTGTCCGGCTTTTTCGATGCGGCCATGCGAGGACGTTCCTTCCCAAACGCTTTTTGTGGATTGGAAATGGGATAAAGCGCGGCGGCGGCCATGTAAACGGCTGTCGGCGAT
>JBDHTH010000481.1:0-3209 GCA_039808545.1 Phreatobacteraceae bacterium
TCGTTGACCTGCCGCTCGCCGTCGCGCAGCGCCTCGACGATGCGGCGGCGGGTGGGATCGGCGAGTGTTTCGAAGGCCTCTATATGCATAATAGTGAATATACATAAGTGAACATATATCTGCCGTCAACGCGCGGCGCCCCGACCGCCTAGCGAGATGGTTGGTACGACCCAACTGGGGTTGTCGGCGCATGATCCCGAAGAGGCGGGAGCGAGGATCAGATCCGCAATCCCTCGGCGGCCTCGGCCGCCGCCCGGCGCGTCGCCGGGCCGTCGCGCCCGCGCGTCAGCCGCGCGATCATCAGCACCGGCACCAGCCCCACCGCGACGATCAGCAGCGCCGCGATCGCGCCGTCCTCATAGGTGCCGCGCGCCGCCTCGGCGTAGATATGCGTTGCCAGCGTCTCGAAATTGAAGGGGCGCAGCAGCAGCGTCGCCGAGAGCTCCTTGACGCAGTCGACGAAGACCAACAGCGCCGCCGTCGCGATGGCGGGGGAGAGCAGCGGCAGGTGGATGGCGCGCACCGTGGCGCTCAAGGACCGCCCGAGGCTTGCCGCCGCCATGTCGAGATTGGGCGACATCTTGGCGTAGCCCGCCTCGATCGAGCCGATCGGGATCGCCAGGAAGCGGATCGCGTAGGCGGTGGTCAGCGCCACGCCCGAGCCCGACAGCAGCAACCCGGTCGAGACGCCGAACAGCGCGCGCGCCGCCTGGTCGATCCAGTTGTCGACGCTCGCGAAGGGCACCAGCAGGCCGACCGCCAGCACGGTGCCGGGGATCGCGTAGCCGAGGCTGGCGATGCGCCCGACGACGCCGTTGCCGCGCAGGGCCCGCGCCGCGACCGTCACGATCAAGCCGAGGGTCAGCGCCGCGAGCGTGCCGAAGGTCGCGAACAGCGCCGAGTTGAACGCCTCCCGGCCGATAGTCTCGGAGATCCCCGCGAAGGCGATCCGACGCCAGGCCTCGTAGCCGAGCTGGCCGGCCGGCACGATGAAGCCGAGGATCACGGGCGCCGTGCAGAACACCGTCGCGCCGAGCGCCGGAAGGCCCCGCATGCGGATCGGCGCGACCGGCGGGCGGCCCTTGCCGCGCTGCGCCGTGAAGCCCTTCTGCCGCCGCGCCCAGCGCTCCGCCGCCACCAGCGCGACGATCACGGCCAGCATCACGAGGGCGATCTGCGCGGCGCCCGGCAGGCTCGAGCGGTTCACCCAGGTCGTGTAGATCGATACCGTGAGCGTCCGCACGCCGAGGAACTCAGAGGCGCCGATATCGTTCACCGCCTCCATCAGCGCGAGGCTGAGACCCACCACGATGGCGGGCCGCGCAAGAGGGAGCGCAACCTGCAGAAAGGTCCGCATCGGCCCGGCGCCGAGCGTGCGCGCTACCTCCAGCGTCGCGGCGCATTGCACCAGGAAGGCGGCGCGCGCCGTCATGTAGACATAGGGGTAGAGGACCACCGACAGCACGAAGACCGCGCCGCCCATCGAGCGCATGTCGGGCAGCTTGAGGTCACGCGGGCTGGCGATGCCGAGCAGCCCGCGGAGCAGCGTCGGCAGCGGCCCGAGCGGATGCAGCGCATCCATGTAGACATAGGCGACGATGTAGGACGGCACCGCGAGCGGCATCAGCAGCGCCCATTCGAGCACGCCATGGCCCGGAAAGCGCCGCGTCGCGACGAGCCAGGCCGCGCCGACGCCGGTGATCGTGACGAGCGCGCCGACCCCGGAAAGCAGGATCGCGGTGTCGAGCACCGCCTGCGGCAGGATGGTGCCGATCAGATGCGGCCAGAGGTCGCCCGAGCCGCGCGCCGCGATGACGGTGAGCGAGACGATCGGCGCCAGCACGATGGCGGCGACCGCAAGGCTCGCGAGACGCAGGCCCGCCCGCGCCCCGCCGAAGGTCCAGCCGGCGGGCTTCGTCTCGGAGGAGATGTCGGACGCAACGCTCATTTGGGAGAAGGCCGGTCCGCCGCCCTGGCGGCGGACCGGATGCGTGTCACTGGTCGAAGCCGGCCTTGTCGATCAGGTTGGCGGCGGCCTTGCGCGTCTTGGCGATGGTCGCGAGGTCGATGCGGTCCGGCGTGAGCGCCCCCATCTGCGCGATATGCGGGTCGGCCTCGGCGCCGGCCTTCACGGGGAACTCGAAATTCGCCTTGGCGAACAGCGCCTGGGCCTCGTCGGTCAGCGCGAATTCGAGGAACTTCACGGCCTCGGCCTTGTGCGGCGCGTTCTTCGCCACCGCCGCCACCGCGACGTTCACATGGGTGCCGCCATCCTTGAATTTCGGCAGCACGACCGAGATGCCGTCGCCCCATTTCTGCTGGTCGGGGCCGCCCTTGCCGGCCCGCATCAGGCCGACATAGTAGGAGTTGGCGACGCCGAAATCGCAGATCCCCGCGAGGATGTCGCGCGCCACCTCGCGGTCGCCGCCGGCCGGCTTGCGGGCGAGATTGGCCTTCACGGCCTTCAGCCATTCCTCGGTCTTGGCTTCGCCGTAGTGGTCGATATACGCCGCCACCAGCGCCGTGTTGTAGGGGTGCTGGCCCGAGCGGATGCAGATCTTGCCCTTGTATTTCGGGTCCGCCATGTCCTCGTAGGTGGCGGGCGCGTTCGGCTTGTCCTTGGCGGCGTAGAAGATGCGCGCCCGGACCGAGATCGCGAACCAGTTGTCGGCCTTGTCGCGCAGATTGGCGGGAATCGTCTTGGTGAGGACGTCGGACTTCACCGGCTGCGTAACGCCCTTGTCGACCGCGTCGACGATGTTGCCGATATCGACGGTGAGCAGCACGTCGGCCGGCGAGGCGGTGCCCTCGGCCGCGACGCGCTCCGCGAGCCCGTCCTTCACGAAGATGGTGTTGACCTTGATGCCGGTCTTGGCCGTGAACGCGTCCGTGAGCGGCTTCACGAGCTGCGCCTCGCGCGTCGTGTAGAGGTTGACCTCGTTGGCGCTGGCCGGCGCGACGAGGAACGACGTCGCCAGGAACGAGGCGGCAACCAGCTTGCCGATGGTAATGCGCATGGAGATCTCCCTACTGACCGAGCCGGCCGGATGGTCGCCGGCTCCGGGCAGGCTCAGCGATAGGCAAGCCCCCTTGGGTGGGCAATCGCTGCGCCGGGAGATTGGAATTTTTATAGACTGGGCAGGTGCTGGCGCCTACGCCGGCGACGCGCCGCCGAGGATCGCGTGATAGGCGTCGCGGTCGATGTTCTG
>JBDHTH010000482.1:0-3209 GCA_039808545.1 Phreatobacteraceae bacterium
GGCCGCCCGACGGCGGCCTGTCCGGGACCTCCAAGGGTGTCGGCCGGACGCGCGCGTGTAGCAGATGCGGGGCGGGGAGGCAAATGAGCGGAGCAGATCTTCTTGTAGGGCGAAAGGAAATTCCTTACATTTGTGCAAGCGAGGCCGAGATGATCACAAGCAAGCTCACCACGAAGGCGCAGACGACCATTCCGCAACCCGTCCGGCAGGCGCTCCAGCTGCGGGAGGGGGATGAGATAGCCTATGTGATCGAGGACGGGCGGGTGACCATCACCAAAGTGCTTGTCGCGGCGACCGACGATCCATTCGCGACGTTCTCGGAGTGGGATAGCGAAGCGGATCGGAAAGCTTATGCCAATCTTTAGGCAAGGCGATGTCGTCCGTGTACCCTTTCCCTACACAGATCGCGCTACGCGGCAACGGCGGCCAGCGCTCGTCGTATCGCGTTCCGGGATCGGGGAAGACGGGCGATTCTTGTGGGTCGTGATGATCACCAGCGCCGCCAACCGGTCCTGGGCCGATGATGTCGTGCTGGGCCCCGGTTCCGGCGAGGTCGGGCTGCCAGCGCCGTCCGTGATCAGGCCGTGCAAGATCGCGACTATCGAAGCGCAGCATGCCGAGCGGATTGGGCGGATTGGAGAGGCGCCGTTGAAGCAGGTACGGCAGGCGCTCGGCCGCTATCTCGGCGAGACTTGAAGCCTCAATCGAACAGGCTCGACACCGACTCTTCCGTCGCGGTCCGGCCGATGGCCTCGCCGATCAGCGTCGCGATCGACAGCACCCGGATGTTGCGCGCCACCCGCACCGCCTCGGTCGGCGCGATCGAGTCGGTGATCACCAGCTCCTTCAGCTTGGAGGCGGTGATGCGGGCAACCGCGCCGCCCGAGAGCACGCCATGCGTGATATAGGCCGAGACGTCCTTGGCGCCGCGGGCCAGCAGCGCGTCGGCGGCGTTCACCAGCGTGCCGCCGGAATCGACGATGTCGTCGAGGAGGATGCAGGAATAGCCCTCCACATCGCCGATGACGTTCATCACCTCGCTCTCGCCGGCCCGCTCGCGGCGCTTGTCGACGATGGCGAGAGGCGCGTCGATGCGCTTGGCGAGCGCCCTGGCGCGCACCACGCCGCCGACGTCCGGGGAGACGACCATCACCTGGTTGCCGGCATTGCGGCCCTTGATGTCGCGCACCATCACGGGGGCGGCGTAGAGATTGTCGGTCGGGATGTCGAAGAAGCCCTGGATCTGGCCGGCATGCAGGTCCAGCGTCATGACGCGGTCGACGCCGGCGCGGGTGATCAGGTTGGCGACGAGCTTGGCGGAGATCGGCGTTCTGGGGCCGGGCTTGCGGTCCTGGCGGGCATAGCCGAAATAGGGGATCACGGCCGTGATGCGTTTCGCCGAGGCGCGGCGCAGCGCGTCGACGATGATCAGCAGCTCCATCAGGTGGTCGTTGGTCGGGAAGGAGGTCGACTGGATCACGAAGACGTCGCGGCCGCGCACGTTTTCTTGGATCTCGACGAAGACTTCCATGTCGGCGAAGCGGCGGACCGAGGCCTTGGTGAGCGGGACCGCGAGATGGGCCGCGATCGCTTCGGCGAGGCCCCGGTTCGAATTGCCGGCGACGAGCTTGATCGCATCGCTATCGCCCATAGCCGTCTCGCTTTCGCCGTCTGCCTGTCACTGCGGGGTCATTAACAGCGCGCGCGCAGGCGAACAACATTCGCCGGCGCATAATTCGGATTCGTTCTAAACGCGGCTGTGGATTGTTGCCCTTATGCCGCGCGGCGGCGGCCCGGATCGCGCGGTGCGCGATCGAATCGATCGAAACATGGGACGAAAGTCTAATCTGGCGCCGGTGCCGTCCTGAACGGAATCGCGGCTTACGCGGCTGCAATCCAGCCCGCGATGCCGTCCGCCGCCTTGGCGGCCGCGCGGGCGATGACGCCGGCGTCGATCGCGCTCCAGGGATCGGCAGCGGCCGGCGCGGTCTCGGTGCCGGCGACCCGCCCGGTATGGCCGTCGGCGCTTCTCGCGAGATCGATGACGTAGTCGAAGCGCGTCTGGCCGGCCTCGCTCGCGGCCGAGACATAGGCGCGGATGCGGTAGGCCGGGGCGGCGCCCGGCTCGGCCGCGGCAAGGCGCCGGCGGGTCGCCTCGGCGGTCAGCGCGGCCGCGAAGCTCTGGCCGACCGCCTCGGGCGCCCCCGCCACCGGATCGAGCGCGAAGGTGAGGGGGCCCGTGCCCGTCGCGATCGGGGTGCCGTCCGGCGTGCAGGCCGCGAGGAGCCCTGCCGCGAGGCCGAGCGCCAGCGCGCGGCGGTCGAGCCCGCTCATTTCGCCACCACGAGCTCGAGCGGCAGCGCCGAGAGCACCTCGCTGCCGGTCTCGTTGACGAGCGAGGTGCGGCCGAGCGTCATCGCGGTGCCGGTGACGCTGTCCATCAGGATCATATGCGCGAACATCACCATACCGGGCTCAAGCACCCAGGGGTTGTCGGCGTAGAACATCGGCGGGTCCATCCAGGAGGGCGTGAACTTGGCGCCGAGCGAATAGCCGCAGGCATTCAGCCGGTGATCCGAGAGATGGTGGCGGTGGAAGACGCGCGCATGGGCCGCGAAGGCGTCGCCCGCCGTGCGGCCGGGGCGGATCTCGGCCTCCACGGCCCGGAGCGCTTCCTGGGCGGCCTCGAAATAGCGCTCGTGCTGAAGCGTCGCCGCGCCGACGCAGACGGTGCGCATCAGCGCGGCGTGATAGTGGCGGTAGACGCCGGCCCATTCGAGCGTGATCTGGTCGGTGGCGGCGAGGCGGGCGCGGCCCGCCTTGTAGCGGCAGAGCAGGGCGTCCTCGCCCGAGCCGATGATGAACTCGTTGGCCGGATAGTCGCCGCCGCCCGCGAAGATCGCGCCCTGCATGGCGGCGAGCACGGCGCCCTCGTCGGCGCCGGGCCGGATGACCCCAAGCGCCGCGCGGAACGCCTCGTCGCCGAGCCGGGCGGCGGTGCGGACATAGGCGATCTCGGCCGGCGATTTCACCGCGCGCAGGCGCGGCACCAAAGCCGAGGCGTCGACCAGCGTCGCGAAGCCGGCGAGCGCCGCGTCGAGCGCCTTGCCGTTGGCGGCGGTCAGGCCGTGGCTGTCATATTCGACGCCGAGCCGCAGGCCCCTGGCGCCGACATTGTCGAGCACCTTCTTCAGCTCCTCGGCGGGCCG
>JBDHTH010000483.1:0-3200 GCA_039808545.1 Phreatobacteraceae bacterium
GGCTGGCTCGGCGTCCTCGGCGCGCTGGCGAGCGTCGGCATCGCGCTCTACCTTTTGCGCCGCATCCGGCGCTGGGCTGAGCGGCGCTTCGCCGCCATGTCGCCGCTGCGCTCGGGGGTTGCGACGAACCTCAGGCGCGCGCTCGACGCGCTGCTGACGCTGCTCGTCAAGATGGCGCCCTATCCGATCGCGGTCGCGACCTTCTTCGCGTCCGCCGCCGTGTTCGACCTCGTGCCGCCGCGGCTGGAGCCGCTCTGGCAGGCGGCGCTGTTCATCTCGGTGCTCTACGGCTTTACGCGCGGCGTGAGCTCTGCGGTGCTCTCGCCCGATGACGGCGCGGCGCGGCTCGTCGATGTCGACGACCCGACGGCGCGCGTCATCCACAACTCGCTGAAATGGATCGCCGGGCTTTCGGCCCTCGCCGGCATGATCCAGGCGATCGAGAAGCTGCTCTTCGCGCCCGTCATCTTCACGATGGCGACCGTGTCGGTGACGACGCTGGCGGTCTGCGTCGTCGCGGCGGTCGGCCTGCTGCTGGAGCGCCGCAGCACCGATCCGGAGGAATTCGTCGGCCCGGTCGACGAGCGCCGCTTCACGCTGTCGCTCGGCTGGGTGAAGCCGCTCGCCTGGATCACGGTCGCCGTGGTGATGGGCGCGGTGCTGCTCGGCTATATCCCGCTCGGCGCCTATATCGCGGGCCGCGCCTTCGTCTCGGTGGTGATCGTCGGCTTCGCGGGGCTGCTGATCTTCCTCGTCGACGCGGCCTTCGCGGAGGGATTCTCGGCCGAGACGCGGCGCGGCCGCAACATGGCGCGGGTGCTGGGCCTGGAGCCGCGCCGCCTCGACCTCATCGGCACGATGCTGTCGGGCATCCTCAGGCTGGTGCTGATCGCCTCCGCGGCGCTGCTGCTGATCGCGCCCTGGGACATCCGCGCCAATGCCGTGAACACGCGGCTGGAGGACATCTTCTACGGGCTGCGGATCGGCGACATCCGCCTCTCGGTCGGCGATTTCGGCCTCGCGGTCTTCATCCTGGTGATCGGCCTCGTGGCGACGCGGATGATCCGCAACTGGCTGGAAAACCAGGTGCTGCCGCGCACCCGGCTCGATGTCGGCCTGCGCAACTCGGTCGCCACCGTGCTCGGCTATTGCGGCATCGTGCTGACGCTGGTGTTCTCGCTCTACCAGCTCGGCATCGACCTCCGGAACCTGGCGCTCGTCGCCGGCGCGCTCTCGGTCGGTATCGGCTTCGGCCTGCAGGCGATCGTCTCCAACTTCGTCTCCGGGCTGATCCTGCTCGCCGAGCGGCCGATCCGGGTCGGCGACACGATCGCGGTGAAGGGCGAGGAGGGGCTGGTGCGCCGCATCTCGGTGCGCTCCACCGAGATATCGACCGGCGACCGGGCGACCGTGATCGTGCCGAACACCGATCTCATCACCTCGGTCGTGACCAACCGGACGCATTCCGATCTCTCGGGCCGGCTGATCATCCCCGTGACCGTGCCGGTCGACGCCGATGCGGATGTCGTGCGCGACCTGCTGCTGGAAGCCGCCAAGAGCCGGCGCGGGCTGATGCGCGATCCCCCGCCCCGCGTCTACTTCACCAAGTTCGACAAGGAGGGGCTGAACTTCGAATTGCGCTGCGTCGTCGCCAATCTCAACGATTCGTTGACGACAAAGAGCGATTTGAATTTCGACATCCTGCGCCGCCTGCGCGAGAAGGGAATCGACATCGCATGCACGCCGCCCACAGCCGCCGCCGCTTCCTGACCACCACCGCCCTCGGGGGCCTTGCGGCCGGGGCCCTCGCGGGCTGCGGCATCATCGGCGGCGACCAGCCGCCGCCGAAGGCCACCAAGCCGTCCTTCTACGATTCGCTCGCCCGGCCGGGCGCGGTCGTCGACGCGACCGCCGCCGCCGAGATGATCTCGGGCTATCGCCGCAACAACGGCCAGACGCTCGTCTCGCTCGATCCCGTGCTGATGCGGCTCGCCGACGAGCAGGCGCGCGCCATGGCGGCGGCCGACAAGCTCAGCCACGACATCGGGGGGCGGGGCCTCAAGCAGCGCATAGACCGGGCCGGCTACCGCTCGGCGCGCGCCGCCGAGAATATCGGCGCCGGCTATCACACGCTCGCCGAGGCCTTCTCGGGCTGGCGCGATTCGCGCTCGCACCGCGCCAACATGCTGCTCGCCGGCGTGACGCGGATCGGCATCGCGTCGGCCTATGCGCCGGGCTCGAAATACAAGGTCTACTGGTCGCTGATCCTGGCCGAGCCGGCGCGCGCGTGAGGCGGGCTTCGATGTTGCGGTGCACAAGGGCGCGGCGTATATTGCGTTGCAGCATGGGCCGCTAGAGCCTGCTCCCTTCAAACGGAATCGTTTGAAGGGTCAAGGCAGTCTCTAACTTCTTGGAAACGATCACTGTCCTGCCTTTTGATCGTTTCGATCAAAACGCAGCGTGATCTAGGGTCCGGGACCTCCGCAAATGCTCGACAAGACCAGCGCCTATCGGCGCCTCTACGATACCTTCGCCTGGAACCTGCCAACCCGCTACAATATCGGCGTCGATGTCGCGGACCGCTGGGCCGCGGTCGACCCCGACCGGCCGGCGATCATCGCGGACCGGCCCGACGGGCGGGCCGAGATCCTGACCTACGGACAGCTCGCGGAGCGCTCCAACCGGTTCGCCAACGCGCTGCATGCCCATGGCGTGCGCGCGGGCGACCGGGTCGCGCTGATGCTCGGCCAGGGCTTCGAGGTCGCGATCGCGCATGTGGCGATCTACAAGCTCGGCGCCGTCGCGATGCCGCTCGCGGCGCTGTTCGGGCTCGACGCGATCGAATACCGGCTGAACGATTCCGCCTCCAAGGCGCTGATCACCGATACGGCGGGCCTCGCCAAGCTTGCGGCGATCCGCGACCGGCTCGGCGCGCTCGACCTTGTGATCTCGGTCGACGGGGCGGCCGGCGAGGCGCTCGACTTCCACGCGTTGCTGCCGAAAGGCGCGGCGGATTTCATGGCCGTGGCGAGCACGCCCGACGACCCCGCGATGATGATCTACACCTCGGGCACGACCGGCGCCGCCAAGGGCGCGCTGCACGGCCACCAGGTGCTGCTCGGGCATATGCCGGGCATCGACATGCCGCATGAGGGGATGCCGCGCCCCGGCGACACGATGTGGACGCCGGCCGACTGGGC
>JBDHTH010000484.1:0-3195 GCA_039808545.1 Phreatobacteraceae bacterium
GCGACGAGGCGGGGCGGCAGGGGCCGGGCCGCGCTCACGCGACCGCCAGCTTCTGGAGGTCGACGAGCCGCGCGACGCCGCCGCGCGCCAGTTTCAGGAGCGCGTCGAACTCGTCCTGCGTGAACGGCGTCTTCTCGGCCGTCGCCTGGATCTCGACGAGGCCGCCCGCGCCCGTGATGACGAAATTGGCGTCGGTCTCGGCGCTCGAATCCTCCGCGTAATCGAGATCGAGCACCGGCGTGCCGCTGTAGATGCCGCAGGAGATCGCCGCGACATTGTCCTTCAGCGCCGGCCCGCGCAGCATGTCGCGCGCCTTCATCCAGGCGATGCAGTCGCTGAGCGCCACGAAGCCGCCCGTGATCGCGGCCGTGCGGGTGCCGCCATCGGCCTGCAGCACGTCGCAGTCGATGGTGATCTGCCGCTCGCCGAGCGCCTCCAGCGTCACGACGGCGCGCAGCGCCCGGCCGATCAGCCGCTGGATCTCCAGCGTGCGCCCGCCCTGCTTGCCGGCGGTCGCTTCCCGGCGCGTGCGCTCGGTGGTGGCGCGCGGCAGCATCGCGTATTCGGCCGTCACCCAGCCGCGCCCCTGGCCGCGCAGCCAGGGCGGCGGCTTGTCCTCCAGGCTCGCGGTGCACAGCACATGCGTGTCGCCGAATTTCACGAGGCACGAGCCCTCGGCATGTTTGGCGACGCCGCGTTCGAGCGTCACGGTGCGCAATTCGTCGGGCGCGCGGCGGGAAGGGCGCATGGATATCCTGGACCGTCGAGAGTGAGCGGGCCTTTTCGCACCGCGCGGGCGGCGGCGCAAGGCGGCCGTTGCGGGTGATCTTGTGGAAAGTCCGATTTCGGACTATATCCGAATACGAACATTACTAGAGGTCGCCATGCTCCCCATCGCGCATGAATCACCCGGTCCGCAGGAGCCGGCCGCCGGTCTCGCCTTCGGCGTCGATCCCGGCCGCGCCACGCCGGCCGATCGCCGCCGCCTCGGCGGGCCCGGGCTGCGCAGCTTCCTCGCCATCGCGGATCTGTGGCGCCTCGACGAGGCCCGGCGCCTGCGCATCCTCGGCCTGCCGCCGCGCTCCACCTATTACGGCTGGGTGAAGGCGGCGCAGCAGCACCGCGACATCACGCTCGATTTCGACACGCTCGTGCGCATCTCCGCGGTGCTCGGCATCCACAAGGCGCTGTCGATCCTCTACGCCGACGAGGCCGAGGCGGTCCGCTGGCTGACGACGCCGCATCGCGCCCCGGTCTTCGGCGGCCGCCCGCCCATCGCACTCGCGGCGAGCGGGCTGCAGGACGGGCTGATGACGGTCCGCCGCTTCCTCGACGCCGCGCGCGGCGGGCTCTACATGCCGCCCGGCCCGCTCGACCAGGATTTCCGCCCCTATGACGATAGCGAGATCGTGCTGTCGTGACCGAGACGGCGGCGCCCGATCCGAGCTACCGGCTGATCCCGTCGCGCTTTCCGCCGGTCCAGGCCTTCGAGACGGTCTCGACCGTCGCGGATCTGCCGGCCGTGATGGAGCTCGAGGGCTGGACCAACGACCGTCTCGTCATGGACCGGCTGCTGCGCCTGCCGACCGCCGAATGGGTGTTCGGGCGGGCCAATGCCAGCATCGTCATGGCGTCGTTCCTGCATGTCGCGCCGGGCGGCAGCCGCTTCAACGGCGCGGCGCTCGGCGCCTGGTACGCGGCCGCAGCCGTCCGGACCTCGGTGGCCGAGGTCGCCCACCATATGCGCCGCGAGGCCGACGCGACCGGTAGCGCCGGCCTGACGCGCACCTTCCGCACCTATCGCGCGACGCTGGAGGGCCGTTTCGAGGATCTGCGCGGACAGGCTGCGGCGCGGCCCGACATCTACGATTCGGTCAGCTATACGGCCTCGCAGGCCTTCGGGGAGGCGCTGCGCGCCGAGGGCGCCGCCGGCATCGTCTATGACAGCCTGCGCCATGCCGGCGGCACCTGCATGGCGGCCTATCGCCCGAGCCGGATCGTAGACGTCGTGCAGACCGACCATTACGAGATCACGGTCCGGGTCGACGACCGCCTGATCAGGGCGCGACGCCTGGGTGCGGCGGGGCCTTGATCCGCGCCCTGCCGGCCGCCACTCTTAGGGTCTGGAACGCTATGCGATGAGGGTGATCCGGCGGTCATGACCGAGAAGCCACGGCAGGGCGGCGAGTTCGCGGCGCTCGACGAGCGCTCCCGCGACATTTTCCGCCGCATCGTCGACACGTATCTGTCGACCGGCGAGCCGGCCGGCTCGCGCAATGTCGCGCGCCTGATCCAGACGCCGCTCTCGCCCGCCTCGGTCCGCAACGTCATGGCGGATCTGGAGGCGCTCGGCCTGATCTACGCGCCCCATACCAGCGCGGGCCGCCTGCCGACCGAGCGCGGCCTGCGCTTCTTCGTCGATTCCATGCTGGAGATCGGCGCGCTCGGCAGCGAGGAGCGCAGCCGCATCGAGACCGAGGTGACGGCCGGCGGCGATGCCCGCGCCATGGACGACATCCTCGCGGACGCCTCCGCGCTCCTCTCGGGGCTGTCGCGCGGCGCCGGCGTGGTCCTCGCCGGCAAGCAGAACGCCCGGCTGAAGCATATCGAGTTCGTGCCGCTGGAGCCGAGCCGGGCGCTCGTCATCCTGGTCGACGAGGACGGCACGGTGGAGAACCGCGTCGTGATGCTCCCGGTCGGCCTGCCGCCCTCGGCGCTGGTCGAGGCCACGAATTTCCTCAACGCCCGCATCCGCGGCCGCACCCTGGAGGAGGCCCGGCAGGACCTCGAACAGGCGACGCGGGAAGCGCGCAGCGAGCTCGACCGCCTCACCCAGCAGGTGGTGGCGGCGGGCCTCGCGGTCTGGTCGGGCGAGACCGGACAGGACCGGCGGCTGATCGTGCGCGGCCAGGCCAACCTCCTGGAGGATCTGAAGGCGATCGAGGACCTGGAGCGCGTCCGCCTGCTGTTTGACGACCTGGAGGCCAAGCGCTCCGTGATGGACCTGCTCGGCCGCGCCGAGCAGGGCGACGGCGTGCGCATCTTCATCGGCTCGGAGAACAAGCTGTTCTCGCTCTCCGGCTCCTCGACCATCGCGGCGCCCTACCGGGACCGCGAGGGGCGGATCATCGGCGTCCTCGGCGTCATCGGCCCGACCCGGCTCAACTACGCGCGCATCGTGCCGGTGGTCGACTA
>JBDHTH010000485.1:0-3189 GCA_039808545.1 Phreatobacteraceae bacterium
TCGTTGCGCAGCGCCTCGGTGGCGAGGTCGAGATGCGGCTTGCGGCGCTTCAGGTCGAGCAGCAGGCCGACCATGGAGGCTTCGTCGCCCTTGCCCGCGAGATGCTCCTCGATGACCCGCTCGATGACCGCATGCACCTTCTTCAGCGCCCGCCTGAGCCGCCAGGTGCGCAGCATCGGGGCGCCTTCGTCGAAGCCGAGGAAATAGGGCAGGTTGAAGGAATCGACATGCCGCTGATAGGCCGCGAAGCCGTCCACCACCTGGCGGGCCGCGGCGGTGGGAAGATTGCGGCCGAACACCGTCTTGGCGATGATCCGGGCTGTGAGCTCGCCCATCGCCGGCAGGAGATCGAAGGGGCGGTCGCCGACCTCTTCGGGCCAGCGCGCGACGAAATCCTGCGCGACCTCCTCCATCACGACGCCGAAGGCCGGAACGCGGCTCTTGTGCACGAGCTCGGCGACGAGCGGGCGGCGGTGCTGCCAGGTCGTGCCGTCGCTGACGAACAGCCCGTCGCCGAGCAGCGGCGCGAGGGCGCGGCGCATCTGCGGGCTCTTGCGCTCGAAATTGTCGTTGCGCGTCGCCAGCACGTATTTCACCGATTGCGGCGTGTTGGCGATGATCACCTGCCGGCGCAGGATGCGGATCTCGTCGTCATGGGTCGTGTAGGACTCGGCCGGCCAGTTGCCGATCAGGCTGTAGCGGGCGCCGCGGATCAGCGCCAGCGTGCCGGGCGGCGCGTCGAGCGGGCGCGGGCGCGCCGGCGCGAAGAAATCGGCGCCGCGCTCTTCCAGGACGGGTGCGGGCGTGAAGCCCAGGGACCACATGAAGCCTGCCTAACGATTGAAACCTGCCCGGTGGGGCCGGGTCTACCGCATGACCGCGCCGCCCCGCAATCTGCCGCTGCATCCTATCAGCCGAGGCGGCGAACGAAGTGCTGTGTCGCCATGGCGGCCTCGATTGCGGGATCTCCGCCATCGCCCAGCGTTGCAACTCGAGCGGGTCATCGACGTCCGCGAATGCGGTCACTTCCGTGGCGCCAAGCCGCCCGTTCGCGACTTCGTACTGCCCAGAAGCAGTAGTTCCCAGACCGCGGCATATTGCATCGCATCGCAACATCGCTATTACGGCTGCGCATGACCGAGGACGCGAAGACATCGCCGCCGACGCTTCCGGCGGCGCCCGCACCGGCCGCCGCCGACGATGCTGCGGCGCTCGCGGAGCGGCTGCGGCGGGTCGAGGAGACGCTGCGCGAGCTTACGGAGGGCCAGCGCGCCATGCAGGCGCAGCTCACCGCGCTGCGCGAGCACACGCATATCATCGGCCATCTGGTCCTGGAGATGCGGCATGGCAGCCGCCTGCCGGTGCCGCTGGAGCGGCTGCGCGACGCGATCGTTTCGCCGCGCGAGACATGGCGCTTCGTCGAAAAGCTGAAGCGCCACAGCGCGATCACCAGCACCGAGGTGACGCGCGCCTCGGCCGATGCGCCCTGGACCGCATCGCGGAACGCGAAGGTCTATGCCCGGCGGCTGTCCGCGGCGCTGCGGAAGGGCATGCTCGGCGCGCGCGAGCTGCGCTATTCGGTGCGCATGCGGCATGCGCCGCTGCCGGTCCGGCCGCGCGTGCTGCACGTCATTCCGAACGTGTTCGTCGGCGGCTCGACGCAGCTCGTCATCGACCTGCACGAGCATCTCGGCCATCGCTACGAGATGCAGATCCTGACGGCGGCCCTTCCGCCCTCGGGGCGCCATCAGGGGCTGGTGATCCATCATTTGCCGCTCGAGAGCCAGGCGGGCGACTTCGCGCAGGTGATCGCCGCCGTGAAGCCGGATCTCGTCCATATCCATTACTGGGGCGAGACCGACCGGCCCTGGTACGAGAAGGCGCTCGACGCGGTGGCGGCGACCAAGGCCGCCATCGTCGAGAACGTCAACACGCCGGTCGCGCCGCTCCGGCATCCGCGGATCGGCCGCTACGTGTTCGTGTCCGAGACGATCCGGCGGATCTACGGCGCCGACCTCGAAAATGCCGAACATGTCCATCCGGGCATCGACCTGACCCGCTTCAAGCCGCCCGCCGCCTGGGACGCCGACGCCAATGACAGCATCGGCATGGTCTATCGGCTGGAGCCCGACAAGCTCGATCCCGACGCGATCGAGCCGTTCATCGCGGCCGTCAAGCAACGCCCGCGCACCCGCGCGTTCATTATCGGCGACGGCAGCCTGTTCGATACGTTTCACGACCGTGTCGCGGCCGAGGGGCTGCTCGACAATTTCGTGTTCACGGGCGAGGTGCCCTATGCGGAACTCCCCGACTACTACGCGAAGTTCCGCCTCTTCGTGGCGCCGGTGGCACGCGAGAGCTTCGGACAGGTGACGCCTTTCGCGATGGCGATGGGGCATGCGGTGGCGGGCAACCGGATCGGCGCCCTCCCGGAGATCCTGCAAAGCGAGGAGACGCTCGGGCGCAGCGTCGAGGAGACCGCCTCGATCATCGTCGGCCTGCTCGACGATCCAGAGCGCATGGCACGGCTCGGCGAACGGAACATCGCCCGCGCCCGCGATTTCGCGGTCGAGGGCATGATCGCGCGCTACCGGGGGGTCTATGCGGCGCTTTTGGGCCAGGAGGCCGATCTCATGCCCGGCTTCCCGCCCGCGAAGCTGTTCGCCGAGGTCTGACGCCGGGAGAGGGTGGACGCCGCCGCCGGATCGAAGAATTATTGTTTGTATTCAATATATTAATGCTGGTTGCGATCGATCGCATTTCCTCCCGAAAGGATCCGACCCTAGGCGAATGGTTCGTCTTGCGTTACCCTGGCAGCATTGGGCTGGGTGGCATTTTCTTGAACCGATTGGTGCTCGGCGGCTTCGGAAGCGGGCCGCAGTCAAGTCGTGACCGCGTTTGGGCGCGACCGGAGGCGTAGTTGATGACGTCGTTGGTGATCGGCGGTACCGGATTGATCGGCCGGCGTTTGTGCGAGGCGCTTGCGCATCGTTCGGTCGGCGTCTGCGCGACCTCGCGCACCCTGTCGGACCCGCCCGCCATTCCCGGTGTCCGGTGGAAGAAGCTCGACCTCGCGACCTTCCAGAACTGGAGCGAATTGCTGCAGGGCGTCGACCGGATCTATCACATGGCCTGGTCGACCATACCGGCGAGCGCCGTGCATGATCCGGCCCGCGACATCTCGGACAA
>JBDHTH010000486.1:0-3146 GCA_039808545.1 Phreatobacteraceae bacterium
TTGGAGACGAAATTCTCGTAGCCCGAGAACATCACCATGATGACCAGCGATCCGGTCAGCGAGAGGTCGATCAGGGATAGGATGGCGAGGATAACGTCGGTCTCGCCCGACGTGAAGGCGAGCGAGGAGAAGTGCCAGAGCTCCTGCGCGAATTTGATCAGCAGCAGGATGAGGCCGACGATCAGGCCGAAATAGAAGGGCGCCAGCAGCCAGCGGCTGGCGAACAGGATCCGCTCAAAAAATCTCTCGATCATGCAAGGGCCCTTCCGGTCCGACCGGTGTTTGTTGCGCGGCATGTCGCATGGCGCCGGCCATGCCGCAACTCAATCTTCGTCGCGTAGGCGCCGCGCGCGGCGCTCGAAGCTGAAATAGCCGGGAACGCGGCCAGCCTTCAGGGCCTTCGCCTCGTAGCGCGTGCCCGGCCAACCCTCCCAGGGGGTTGCGGTATCGCGCTCGACCGACATGAAATCGGCATTGCCCGCGAAGGCCGCGAGCGCCCATTCGACATAGTCGGGAATGTCGCTCGCAAACCGCAGCGTGCCGCCATCGCGAAGGGCCCGCGCGAATTGCGCAACCGTCGCCTCGGCGATGAAGCGGCGCTTGTTGTGGCGCGCCTTCGGCCAAGGATCGGGGTAGAGGATGTCGATATTCGCCAGCGAGGCCTCGGGCAGCCAGGCCAAGACCTCGCGCGCATCGGCGTTATAGAGGCGGATATTGCCGAGCTTCTCGCGGTCGATCGCAACCAGCGCCTTCGCCATGCCGTTGACGAAGGGCTCGACGCCGATGAAGCCGCGCCGCGGGCGGCGCAGCGCCTCGGCGACCAGGTGCTCGGCGCCGCCGAAGCCGATCTCGAGGCCGTAATCTTCGGTCGGAACCTCGAACAGCGCCCCCAGCGCCTGCGGCGCCGGGTGGCTCAGATCGAGTTCGAGGCGCGGAAACAGCGTCTCGAACAGGCTTTTCTGGATCGGGCGAAGCGGCTTGCCCTTGCGGCGGCCGTGGAATCCGGCCGGCCGCTCCGCCGTGATCGCGCGCAAGGTCGTCAGGCGACGGCCTTCTTCAGCGAATCGACGAGATCGGTCTTCTCCCAGGAGAAGCTGCCGTCGCGACCTGCCTTGCGGCCGAAATGGCCGTAGGCGGCGGTCTTGGCGTAGATCGCCTTGTTGAGGCCGAGATGCTCGCGGATGCCGCGCGGCGACAGGTCCATGATCTCGCCGAGCGCGGTCTCGATCTTGGCCTCGTCGACGCCGTTCTTGGCGGTGCCGTGCAGGTCGACATAGATCGACAGCGGCTGCGCGACGCCGATCGCGTAGGAGAGCTGGATCGTGCAGCGGTCCGCGAGCTTGGCCGCGACCACGTTCTTGGCGAGGTAGCGCGCGGCATAGGCCGCCGAGCGGTCGACCTTGGTCGGGTCTTTCCCGGAGAAGGCGCCGCCGCCATGCGGGGCGGCCCCGCCATAGGTATCGACGATGATCTTGCGGCCCGTGAGGCCGGAATCGCCGTCCGGGCCGCCGATCAGGAACTTGCCGGTCGGGTTGATCCACCATTTGCAGTTCGGGTCGATCTTCAGGTCGCCGAGCGCCTCGCGGATCACCGGCTCCACGATCTTGCGAACATCGGCCGAGGAGAGCTTGTCGTCGAGATGCTGGGTGGAGAGCACGATCTGCGTCACGGCGGCGGGCTTGCCGTTCTCGTAGCGGACCGTCACCTGGCTCTTGGCGTCGGGGCCGAGCACGCCGCAGCCCTTCTCGCCCGACTTGCGGTAGCGGGTCAGCAGCTCGAGGATCTTGTGGGCGTAGTAGATCGGCGCCGGCATCAGCTCCGGCGTCTCGCGGCAGGCATAGCCGAACATGATGCCCTGGTCGCCCGCGCCGACATCCTTGTTGCCGGCCTCGTCGACGCCCTGCGCGATGTCGGCCGACTGCGGATGCAGCAGCACGTCGATCTTGGCCTTCTTCCAGTGGAAGCCGTCCTGCTCGTAGCCGATGTTCTTGATCGCCTTGCGGGCGACCGACTTCACCTTCGACTTGATCTGCTTCTCGGTGAGGTTGGTGCGCACCTCGCCGGCGATCACCACGCGGTTGGTGGTGGCGAGCGTCTCGGCGGCAACGCGCACCTGCGCGGCCGGCAGGCCCGCCTTGGTGGCTTCCTTGAAGAACAGATCGACGACCTCGTCGGAGATGCGATCGCAAACCTTGTCGGGATGGCCTTCAGAAACGCTTTCGCTCGTGAAGACATAATCGGTGCGAGCCATCGTCGCCGTTCTCCAGTATGGACATCAGAAGGCGCGGTTCTGGCAAAGCGCGGCTGCCGGGTCAAGGTCGATTTAACGGTAGTGGGTGATTTAAGGTACGATTTGTTCGTTATATCGGCCAAAAAATCGCAGATTGGGAGCGAAAAGGCATGGATCGGGTCGATGCCATCGTGATCGGGGCGGGCGTCGTCGGGCTGGCGACAGCGCGCGCGCTGGCGCTGCGCGGCCATGTTCCCCTCGTATTGGAGGCGGCGGGCGGCATCGGCACCGGCACCAGCGCGCGCAACAGCGAGGTGATCCATGCGGGCATCTACTACCCGAAGGGCAGCCTGAAGGCGCGGCTCTGCGTCGCCGGCAAGGCGCTGCTCTACGACTATCTCTCGGCGCGCGGGCTGCCGCACCGGCGCTGCGGCAAGCTGCTGGTGGCGACCAGCACGGCGCAGCTCGACAAGCTGGACGATATTCGCGCGCGGGCCGGCGCCAACGGGGTCGACGATCTGATACGGATCGACGGCGCCGAGGCGCGGCGCCTGGAGCCGGCGCTGGCGGCGGACGGCGCGCTGATCTCGCCCTCCACCGGCATCATCGACAGCCATGCCTATATGCTGTCCCTGCAGGGCGACGTGGAGGCGGCGGGCGGCCTGGTCGTGCCGCAGACCGCAGTGGCGGCGGCCCGACTCGGCGCCCGCGAGCATGTCGTGGAGACCGGCGGCGCCGAGGCGACGCGGCTCGCGACGCCGATCCTCGTCAATGCGGCGGGGCTGTCGGCGCCGCTGCTCGCGCGCCGTTTCGAGGGGCTTGGCGCCGCGCATGTGCCGGCGGCGCATTTCGCCAAGGGCAATTATTTCAGCCTCGGCGTGAAGGCACCGTTCTCGCGCCTGATCTATCCGGTGCC
>JBDHTH010000487.1:0-3138 GCA_039808545.1 Phreatobacteraceae bacterium
ATGCGTTCGTGAGGATGATCCCGGCCGGCCGCATCGCGCGCCCCGAAGAGATGGCCGACTGCTGCCTGTTCCTCGCCAGCGACTGGGCCTCCTACGTCACCGGAATGACTCTCGATGCCAATGGCGGGCAGTTGATGCGATGAGCGTCCTCGTCCACGATCCCGTCCTCGGCCGGCCGATCCGCGCCGATGCATGGCCGAGCCTGGCGACCGGCACCTACAGCAAGCTGCGCGAAGCGATCGCGGCGGGCGCGCCGGACGTCAAGGATCTCTCGGATTTCTTTCTGCTCGAAGCGCGCGTCATCTACGATATCTACACCCAGTGGCGCCGGGACACGCTGCGCTACCTCACCGATCACGGCCTCGCCGACGCCGAGATCGCGGCCGAGACCGAGCGCATCCGCGCCGTGTCGCTCGCCGGCCGGCCGCCCCTCCTCGCCGACCGCGAGCGGAGCTGGAGCCGCATCGCCGAGCTCGGCGCCGCGCTGGAGGCGCTGCCGCGGACCGAGGCGCTGGCGCAGCTCGACACGATGAAGGAGCTCTGGCGGCACCTGCACGATTCCGAGGTGGACTACATCTCCGGGCTGTTCGACCTCGTCATCCGCCGCTTCGGCGAGCCCGCGCTGGGCGACATGTACGAGAACTGGGTGATCGGCGACTGGTTTGCGACCCGCTACAAGCGCTTCGACGTCAGCCATGTCGACTGGAAGGACGCCTTTCCGCTCATCGTCTACCTGACCTTCGAGTCCATGCATGGCCATCTCGCGGGCCCCGGCCGGCTCGGCGATGTGACCTACGAGGAATACGAGGACCGCGTCGTCTTCACCTTCGCGCCCTGCGGGTCGGGCGGACGCACCGTGATCGGCGAGCCGCTCGACGGCACGCCGCCGCGCATGGAACCGCCCTATCGCTTCAAGGTGCTGGAGGAGGAGCATCCGTTCGCTTGGAACACGAAGGGCGTGTGCACCTACTGCGCGCATTGCTGCGTGCTCACCGAGAAGATGCCGATGGAGCATTTCGGCTATCCGATCCGCGTCGTCGATCCCCCGCTCTATCCCAATGACGGCAAGGCCGTCTGCAAATGGACCGTGTATCGGGAGGCCGACGGCGCCCCCGACGCCGTGTTCGAACGGCTCGGCATGAAGAAACCGCCAGCGGGGGCGCCTCTCGGCAGCGCCGGCCGCAGTATGCGCGAATCCAACCCCCGCCAGGACATTCCGGGAGAGACCGCGCCATGAGCGACGCGCCAAGCAATGCCCCGCCGCGCGACGAGATCGCCCGGCCCGAGATCGTCAATGCCGGCTGGATCAACGCGATCCGGATCGTTCTGCAGGCCGTGACGGTCGCCTGCGTCGTCGCGTTCACGATGCTGATCTGCATGCAGGTCTTCTACCGCTACGTCCTGAATTCCTCGCTGATCTGGTCCGAGGAGGTGGTGCGCTTCCTGCTGCTCTGGACCGTGATGCTGGGATCGGCGATCGCCACCGACAAGGGCGCGCACATCATTCTCAACCCGCTCGACGAGCATCTCGGCCCCGGCGGCCGGCGCATCCGCGCCGCCGTCGCAGAGCTGTGCACGATCGCGTTCTGCTCCGTCCTGTTCTGGACCGGATGCCAGTTCATCGCGCGCACCAAGAACATGACGTCCTCGGCCGCGGACATCCCGATGTACTACGTCTACCTGTCGATGCCGGTCGGCGCCATGCTGATCGCCTTCTTCGCCACGATCCACATCCTCGCCGGAACGGTGCATCACATCGACCCGATGGACGACCGGAGCTGACATGATCACGGTCCTTATTCTCAGCTTCCTGATCCTCCTCGTCCTCGGCGTGCCGATCGCCTTCGCGATGGGGCTCTCGGCCATCTTCGCGATCCTGGTCGCGGGCGACATCTCGCTGCTCGTCGTTCCGCAGACCATGTACGCCTCGCTCGACAGCTTTTCGCTGCTCGCCGTGCCGCTCTTCGTGGTTGCGGGCGAGTTGATGAATGTCGGCGGCATCACCGAGCGCATCGTGCATTTCAGCCGCACCGGCGTCGGCCATCTGAAGGGCGGCCTCGCCCAAGCGAACATCACGGCCAACATGTTCATGTCGGCGCTGTCGGGCTCGGCGGTGGCCGATCTCGTCGCCGTCGGCTCGATCATGATGCCGGCGATGACCAAGCAGGGCTACCGCAAGGACTACACCGTCGCGGTCACCTCATGCGCGGCACTGATGGGACCGATCATCCCGCCGAGTATCGTCGCCGTGATCTACGGTTCGCTGACCGGCGTCTCGATCGGGGCGCTGTTCTTCGCCGGCGTGATTCCGGGCGTCCTCGCCGGGCTCGGCATGATGGTGCTGGCGCGCGTTCTCGCCGAGCGCGGCGGCGCCAAGCCGCTGTCGCGCTCGAGCTGGACCGAGTTCGGCCGCGCGGGCGTGCAGGCGGCCCCGGCCCTGATGGTGCCGTTGATCATTCTCGGCGGCATCCTCGGCGGCGTCTTCACGCCGACGGAAGCCGGCGCGATCGCGGCCTTCTATGCCTTCGCCTACGGCATTCTGCGACGCCGTCACACGGCGGGCGGCCTTTACGCGCTGCTGCTCTCGGCCTCGATCACGACGGCGAGCGCGCTGATCACGCTCGGCGGCGCGGGCCTGTTCGCCTACGTGCTCATCGCCGGCGGCTTCTCCCAGGCGACGCTGTCGACGCTGCTGTCGCTGACCGAGAATCCGCAGATGGCGATGTTCCTGCTGATGGTCGGGCTCTTTCTGCTCGGCCTGGCGGTCGAGCCGATCCCGGCGCTGATCATGATCGTGCCGGTCATCATGCCGGCCGTGAACCACTACGGCCTCGACCCGATCCAGTTCGGCATGGCGGCGATCATGATGCTGGTGCTGGGCTCGCTCACCCCGCCGATCGGCGTGCTGGCGATGATCGCCTGCCGCATGGCCGATCTCGACTACGGCAAGTCGTTGAAGATGCTAACGCCCTTCATGGCGTGGTGGACGATCGTCACCTTCGCGGTCGCCTATATCCCCTTCCTCACGCTCTGGCTGCCGGCGCTGATCCAGCGCTGATCCCTCCCCGCACGAGAGGCACCATGCGCATCACCGATGTCCGCGCCCGCGTCTACGAATGGACCGGCCCCGTCGCGCCG
>JBDHTH010000488.1:0-3113 GCA_039808545.1 Phreatobacteraceae bacterium
ATCGAGCAGGAGCTCGGCCGCCAGCGCGACGAGATCGAGCTGATCGCGTCGGAGAACATCGTCTCGCGCGCCGTCATGGAGGCGCAGGGCTCGGTGATGACCAACAAATACGCGGAGGGCTATCCGGGCCGCCGCTACTATGGCGGCTGCCAGTTCGTCGACATCGCCGAGAACCTCGCCATCGAGCGCGCCACCCGCCTGTTCGGCTGCAAATACGCCAATGTCCAGCCGAATTCCGGCAGCCAGGCCAACCAGGCCGTCTTCATGGCGATCATGAAGCCGGGCGACACCTTCATGGGCCTCGACCTCGCGGCCGGCGGCCATCTGACCCACGGCGCGCCGGTCAACATGTCGGGCAAGTGGTTCAACGTGGTGAGCTACGGCGTCTGCGTCGTCGATCAGATGATCGACATGGACGCGCTGGAGCGCCTCGCCGAGCAGCACCGGCCGAAGGTCATCGTCGCGGGCGGCTCGGCCTATTCGCGCGCCTGGGACTTCGCCCGCTTCCGCGAGATCTGCGACAAGGTCGGCGCCAAGCTGATGGTCGACATGGCGCATTTCGCCGGCCTGGTGGCGGGCGGCGTGCATGCCTCGCCGTTCCCGCACGCCCATGTCGTCACCACCACGACCCACAAGACGCTGCGCGGGCCCCGCGGCGGCATGATCCTCACCAATGACGACGACCTCGCCAAGAAGATCAACTCGGCGATCTTCCCCGGCCTTCAGGGCGGGCCGCTGATGCATGTCATCGCGGCCAAGGCGGTGGCCTTCGGCGAGGCGCTCCAGCCCGAGTTCAAGCTCTACGCCAGGGCCGTCGTCGACAACGCCAAGGCGCTCGCCGAGACGCTGAAGAGCCGCGGCTACGACATCGTCTCGGGCGGCACCGACAACCACCTGATGCTTGTCGACCTGCGCCCGAAGAACCTCACCGGCAAGGTCTCGGAGGCGGCCCTCGGCCGCGCCCACATCACCTGCAACAAGAACGGCATCCCGTTCGATCCGCAGAAGCCGATGGTCACTTCCGGCATCCGCCTCGGCACGCCGGCCGGCACGACGCGCGGCTTCGGCATCGCCGAGTTCAAGCAGGTTGGCGAGATGATCGCCGAAGTGCTTGATGTGCTGTCGCAAAAGGGCGCCGACGAGGATTCACTGGTCGAGGAGACGGTGCGGGGCAAGGTGAAGCAGCTCGTTTCCCGCTTCCCGATCTACTGACAACGCTCGATGAAGTGTCCGAGCTGCGGTTCGCTCGAAAGCCAGGTCAAGGATTCCCGGCCCGCTGACGATCATGCGGCGATCCGCCGCCGGCGGGTCTGCCCGGATTGCGGCTTCCGGTTCACGACGATCGAGCGCCCGCAGCTCCGCGAGCTGATGGTGGTCAAGCGTTCGGGCCGCCGCAGCGTGTTCGACCGCGACAAGCTGCAGCGCTCGGTCGAGATCGCGGTGCGCAAGCGCCCGGTCGACGCCCAGCGCATCGAGCGCCTCGTCTCCGGCATCGTCCGCGAGCTGGAGACCTCGGGCGATGCCGAGATCCCCTCCGAGACGATCGGCCGCATGGTGATGGACCGGCTGCGCGACCTCGACGACGTCGCCTATGTCCGCTTCGCCTCCGTCTACCGCAATTTCCGCGAGGCGCGCGATTTCGAGGCGCTGCTCGGCGAGTTGAACAGCGACGAGGCGGGCGGCGCGCCGGAAGTCCCGGCCAAGAAATGACGGCTCACGGACAATGACCGGGGATCGCCGCCGCGACCTCGACATCCGCTTCATGCGGCTGGCGCTGGAGCTCGGCCGGCGCGGCCTCGGCGAGACCGCCCCGAACCCCTCGGTCGGCGCCGTGCTGGTGCGCGACGAAGGGGCGGGGCCGGTGATCGTCGGCCGCGGCCGCACGCAGGCCGGCGGCCGCCCGCATGCCGAGACCGAGGCGCTGCGCCGGGCCGGCGAGCGGGCGCGCGGCGCAACCCTCTACGTCACGCTCGAGCCCTGTGCCCATTACGGCAAGACGCCGCCCTGCACCGATGCGGTGATCGCCGCCGGCGTCGCGCGCGTTGTCGCGGCCATGCCGGACCCCGATCTCCGGGTCGCGGGCCGCGGCTTCACGCGGCTCGCCGCGGCGGGGATCGCGGTGGAGCAGGGCGTCTGCATCGCGGAGGCCAGGCACGACCATGCCGGCCATGTGATGCGGGTGGTGGCGGGCCGTCCCTTCGTGACGCTGAAGCTTGCCGTCTCGCGCGAGGGCGCCATCGCGGCGGCCGGCCGGCGCCGCGTGCAGCTCTCCGGCCCGCCCGCCAATGCGCGCACGCATCTGATGCGTGCGGCTTCCGACGCCATCGCGGTCGGCGTCGGCACCGTCATCGCGGATGATCCGCTGCTCACCTGCCGGCTGCCCGGCATGGAGGACCGCAGCCCCGACCGCATCGTCTTCGACGCGCGGCTCGAAATCCCCGACGAGAGCCAACTTCTGGCGACGGCCCGAACGGTGCCGACGACGATCGTCGCGACCGAGGCGGGCGAGGTCGCGCGCGAGAAGGCGCTGCGCCATCGCGGCGCGACGGTGCTGCGCGTGGCGAGCACGCGCGAGGGCCGCATCGATCTGAAGGCCGCGCTCTCGGTATTCGGCACGCTCGGCATGACGCGTCTGTTCGTCGAGGGCGGCGCGCGCATCGCCGGCGAGCTCGTCGCGGCCGATCTCGTCGACGAGGCGATCCTGATCAGGACGGGCATCGCGCTCGGGGAGGGCGCGCTGCCGGCCTTCGCGCCGCGCGGCCTTTCCATGCTGACCGAGGGCGCGCTGCGCCTGGCAAGCGCCGAGCAAGTCGGCGATGATATTCTGGAAACCTATCGGCGAGGATAGACCCATGTTCACTGGCATCGTCACCGATATCGGCACCCTGCGCGAGGCCGCGATGCGCGAGCATGGCAAGCTCCGCCGCCTCGTCATCGAGACTGCCTACGACCCCGACACGATCGCGATCGGCGCCTCGATCGCCTGCTCGGGCATCTGCCTGACGGTGGTGGAGCGCGGCCGCAAGGGCAACGCCTCCTGGTTCGCGGTCGACACGGCGGCCGAGACGCTTGCGGTGACGACCGCCGGCGACTGGACGGTCGGCACGCGCCTC
>JBDHTH010000489.1:0-3110 GCA_039808545.1 Phreatobacteraceae bacterium
ACCTCGGTGGAGGGGGGTCAATTCGCGTGACGCATGGCTGTCACACGCCCTCGACCATCACGAGGCGCGCGGACGAGCATTCGTCGCGGATCTGCTTGAGACCCTGTTAGACGGGGCCGTCGTAGAAGGACTGCGCCGCTTCGGGTGAGGGAAACTCGATCAGCACGAGACGGCGCGGCGACCAGTCCCCCTCGTAGACCTTGTGCGGCCCGCCGCGCGCGAGATAGCGGGCGCCGGCGGCTTCCAGCGCCGGCTTCACGCGCGTCATGAACTGCTGGTAGCGAGCCATGTCGCGGATCTCGACGTCGAAGATCAGATAGGCGGCCACGGCTTCCTCCCTTTCGGGCAAGATTATCCGGACCGCGCAAAAGCAAAAAGCGCCCGAAGGCGCTTTGCGGAATTCCAGAGATGTGCCGGTGTGTCAGAGAATGGTGGGCGCGACAGGGATTGAACCTGTGACCCCTACGATGTCAACGTAGTGCTCTCCCGCTGAGCTACGCGCCCGCCTCAAGCGGCACGCCCAAGGCGTGTCGGGAGGCCCCCTATATCGCCGGGACCAAGGCGGTGCAAGGGGGAAGATGCGGCGGCAGGCGAAAACCTCATGGCGGCTTCGCGCGAAGCGGGCGCGAGGAAAACGCGGAAGCACCGAGCGATGGAGCGACCGCACCAAGCGCCGTCGGCGCGGCGCGCTGGACGCATCCGGCCGCCGGCGCTATCGAAGGGGCGGCGGATCAACCGGTCGATGGCGAGCATGGCGGCGCGGCACTGTTACGGGGGCGGAAAAAGGCGGGCGCGGCGTCCGGCCGGCGTCCTGCTGGGCGCGATCGCGCTTCTCGCCCTCCTCATGGCACCGTTCGCCGCCAAGGCCCAGGCGCCGGCCAACGGCCCGACCCGCGTCGGCCCGCCGAACTCCATCGTCATCCCCAATTACTGGGACCCGAACCGCCGACCCGAGAAGCCCGACACCAGCCGCTTCGGCATCATCCGCTTCCTCACCGAGACCGACTATCCGCCCTTCGTCTATCCGAGCAACGACGACGTGCCGACCGGCTTCAACACCGATCTCGCCCGCGCCATCTGCGAGGAGCTGAAGATCCAGTGCACGATCCAGGCGCGGCGTTTCGACACGCTGATCGAGAGCCTGGAGCAGAACCGGGGCGACGCCATCATCGCGGCCTTCGCGGTGACGCCGGATCTGCGCCAGCGGGTCGACGTGTCGGACCGCTACTACCAGTCGCCGGCCCGCTTCGCGGCCCGCCTCGAGCGCGACATCGCCGAGGTGACGCCCGAGACGCTGGCGGGCCGCAAGGTCGGCGTCGTGGCGGGCAGCGCCCATGCGGCCTTCCTCGGCCTGTTCTTCCCGGCCGCCGTCGCGGTGCCGTTCGAGACGCCGCAGCTCGCCTTCGACGCGCTGAAGGGCGGCGACATCGAGCTCGTCTTCGCGGACGGCTTCACGCTGGCGCGCTGGCTCGGCGGCCCCGCCGCGGCGAATTGCTGCGCGTTCCGCGGCGGCGCCTTCGACGAGAGCCGCTTCTTCGGGCCGGGCCTGTCGATCGCGGTGCGCAAGGGCAACGATGCGCTGCGCCTGGCGCTCAACTACGCGCTGTTCCGCCTCTGGGACCGGGGCGTCTATACCGAGCTCTATCTCCGCCATTTCCCGGTGGGCTTCCACTGATGGCGGCGGGCGAAAGCGGCAAGGAGCGGGCGAAGGCCGAGCGCGAGGCGCGCCTCGCCCGCGCGCTGCGCGAGAATCTCAAGCGCCGCAAGGCGCAGATGCGCCGCGAGGCCCGGCCCGCCGAGGAAGCGCCCGCCCCGGGCCCCAAGCCCACGCCGGACCCGGAGAATGGCCGCGAATAAGCCGCCTTTCCTTGTTTAGCGGGAAGCGATCGGCTAGAGGCTCGCGGGAAGCGGGCAGAAGCGCCGTTTCACGGGCGAGGTTCCATGGACAGAATCAAAATCGTCGGCGGCAATCCCCTGAACGGCACGATTCCGATCTCGGGCGCCAAGAACGCGGCCCTCCCCCTGATGATCGCGGCGCTGCTCACCGACGACACCCTGGTGCTCGACAACGTGCCGCGCCTCGCCGATGTCGCGATGCTGCAGCGCATCCTCGGCAATCACGGCGTCGACATCTCGATCCCCGGCAAGCGGGCAGGCGACGGCGAATATGCCGGCCAGACCATGCAGCTCTCGGCCCGCTCGATCGTCGACACCTTCGCGCCCTACGAGCTGGTCGCCAAGATGCGGGCGAGCTTCTGGGTGCTCGCCCCGCTGGTCGCCCGCATGGGCGAGGCGCGCGTGTCGCTGCCCGGCGGCTGCGCGATCGGCACGCGGCCGGTCGACCTGCTGCTGATGGCGCTCGAGAAGCTCGGCGCCGAGATCGAGATCGAGCAGGGCTACGTCAAGGCGAAGGCGCCGAAGGGCCTCGTCGGCGCCGAGATCGTCTTCCCGAAGGTGACGGTCGGCGGCACCCATACGGCGCTGATGGGCGCGGTGCTCGCCAAGGGCACCACCGTGATCGAGAACGCGGCGCGCGAGCCCGAGATCGGCGATCTCGCGCAATGCCTCGTCAAGATGGGCGCGAAGATCGAGGGCATCGGCAGCTCGCGCCTCGTCGTCACGGGCGTGGCGCGCCTCTCGGGCGCCCGCCACCCGGTGCTGCCCGACCGGATCGAGACCGGCACCTTCGCGATGTGCGCCGCCATGGCGGGCGGCGAGGTGCTGCTGGCCGGCGCCCGGCGCGACCTCCTCGATTCCGCCTTCGCGGCGATCGAGCAGGCCGGCGCGACCGTCACGGAGACCAATGAGGGCGTCAGCGTGAAGCGCAACGGCGCCGGCCTCGCGCCGATCGACGTGACGACCGAGCCCTTCCCCGGCTTTCCGACCGATCTCCAGGCCCAGCTCATGGCGCTGATGACCCGCGCCGAGGGCACCTCGCGCATCACCGAGACGATCTTCGAGAACCGCTTCATGCATGTGCAGGAGCTCGCCCGCCTCGGCGCCAGGATCGCGCTCGAGGGCGACACCGCCATCGTCAGCGGCGTCGAGCGGCTGACCGGCGCGCCCGTCATGGCGACGGATCTGCGCGCCTCCGTCTCGCTGGTCATCGC
>JBDHTH010000490.1:0-3108 GCA_039808545.1 Phreatobacteraceae bacterium
CCGGCATCATGTGGGGGGCGCGCTCGGACGTGTCCTTCGCGCTGCAGGTGGTGGCGCTGAAGGCGCTCCCCGTCCTGATCCTCGGCGGCTTCACCTCGATCCCCGGCGCCATCATCGGCGGGCTGATCATCGGCATCGGCGAGAAGATCGGCGAGTTCTACTGGGGGCCGCTGGTCGGGGGCGGCGTCGAATCCTGGCTCGCCTATTTCATCGCGCTCGCCTTCCTGCTGTTCCGGCCGCAGGGCCTGTTCGGCGAGCGCATCATCGAACGCATCTGACGAGGCGAACCCCGTGTTCTACCGCGAAGCCGGACAGTTCAAGACCTCCTACCAGGCCGACGAGGCGATCTTTCCGCTGCGCCAGGACCGGATCGGCCTCGCGGTCATCCTCGCCGTCGCGTTCATCGGCATTCCGCTCATCCGGAACGAGTTCCTGATCTCGACCGTGATGATCCCGTTCCTGGTGTTCTCGCTCGCCGCCATCGGCCTCAACATCCTGACGGGCTACACCGGGCTCATCTCGCTCGGCTCTGGCGCCTTCATGGGGGTCGGCGCCTATGCCTGCTACAAGCTGACGACCTTCTTTCCGGGCGACGGGCTGATCATCGTCTGGATCCTGGTCTCGGGGCTGTTCGCGGCGGCGGTCGGGGTGCTGTTCGGGCTGCCCTCGCTGCGCATCAAGGGGTTCTACCTGGCGGTCGCGACGCTGGCGGCGCAGTTCTTCCTGCAATGGTGCTTCGTGCGCATCCCCTGGCTCTACAACTACAACGCCTCTGGCGCCATCGAGGTGCATACGCGCACGGTCCTCGGCATCCCCGTGACCGGCGGCACCGCCACCTCGCTGACGCGCTACCTCGTGCTGCTGACGCTGGTCGTGGCGCTGACCTGGATCGCCGCCAATCTCGTGCATGGCCGGATCGGGCGGATGTGGATGGCGGTGCGCGACATGGACATCGCGGCCGAGCTGATGGGCATCCGCCTGCTGCCGACCAAGCTGCTCGCCTTCGCGGTCTCGTCCTTCTATTGCGGCGTCGCGGGCGCCTGCATGATGTTCCTCTGGTACGGCGGCGGGGAGGCGAACGACGCCTTCAACATCAATCAGAGCTTCAACCTGCTGTTCATGGTGATCATCGGCGGTCTCGGCAGCCTGATCGGCTCGTTCTTCGGCGCCGCCTTCATCTCGATCCTGCCGGTAGCGCTGAAATTCGGGCTGCCGGCCATCGGCATCCCGATCGCCGGCCCGGCGGCCGAGCATATGACCTTCCTGGTCGTCGGGGCGCTGATCATCTTCTTCCTGATCGTCGAGCCGCACGGCCTCGCCAGGCTCTGGCAGATCCTGAAGCAGAAACTGCGCGTATGGCCGTTCCCCTATTGAAGGGCCAAGCGCGAGAATAACGGCCGGACAGCGGCCGAAGGATTTTGGCAACGCAGCATCTTGGGAGGATGCCAATGAGGACGAGATCACTGGTACTGGGGGCGGCCTTCGCGGCGCTGCTCGGCGCGGCGCCCGCGACGCCGGCCTTCGCGCAGGATTCGGTCTATGTGCCGCTCCTGACCTACCGGACGGGGCCGTTCGCCTCCTCCGGCATTCCGATCGCGGACGGCATGGCCGACTATCTGCGCATGATCAACGAGCGCGACGGCGGCATCAACGGCGTCAAGATCGTCATCGACGAATGCGAGACCGGCTACGACACCAAGAAGGGCGTCGAATGCTATGAGGCCGTGAAGACCAAGAACCCGGTCGTCGTGAACCCCTATTCGACCGGCATCACGCTCCAGCTCATCCCGAAGGCCGCGACCGACAAGATCCCGATCCTCGGCATGGCCTACGGCCTCTCGGCGGCCGCCGACGGGCGCGTCTTCCCCTGGATCTTCAACCCGCCCGCCACCTATTGGGACGGCGCCTCGGTCTTCATCCGCTACGTCGCCGAGAAGGAAGGCGGCTTCGAGAAGCTGAAGGGCAAGAAGATCGGCCTGCTGCATCTCGACGCGCCCTTCGGCAAGGAGCCGATCCCGCTCCTGGAGGCGCTCGCCAAGCAATACGGCTTCGAGCTGAAGCTCTATCCGGTGGCCGCCTCCGAGATGCAGAACCAGGGCGCGGTCTGGCTCAACATCCGCCGCGACCGGCCCGACTGGATCTACAACCAGGGCTGGGGCGCCATGAACCCCACCGCCGTCAAGGAGGCGATCAAGACCAACTTCCCGATCGCCAAGCTGATCGGCGTGTGGTGGGCCGGCGGCGACGACGACGCGCGGGCCGGCGGGCCCGAGGCGAAGGGCTACAAGACCCTGTCGTTCCACGCCGCGGGGCAGAATTTCCCGGTCATCCAGGACATCCTGAAGCATGTCGTCGACAAGGGGCTCTCGAAGGCACCGAAGGATAAGGTCGGCGAGAACCTTTACAATCGCGGCGTCTACAACTCGATGCTGATCGTCGAGGCGATCCGCAACGCGCAGAAGATCACCGGCAAGAAGGTGGTCGGCCCCGAGGATGTGCGGCGCGGCTTCGAGACGCTCGACATCTCCGAGGCGCGGCTGAAGGAGATCGGCATGGAGGCCTTCGCGGCGCCCGTGAAGGTCACCTGCGAGGACCATAACGGCCACAACAAGGTGTTCGTCGCCGAATGGGACGGCACCAAATACGTGAAGGGCTCGGACTGGTACGCGCCGCTGAAGGACATCGTCCGCCCGATGCTCGAGGCGGCCGCCAAGGAATATGCCGAGAAGGATGCAGGCTGGCCGAAGCGGGCCGAGTCCTGCGACAAGCCGTCCTGATCGGCGGCTGAGCCGACCCAATCGCCGGTCTCGCCCGGTCGACGGGCGGGGAGCTGCGGCTTCCCGCCCACCCTTCCGCGAATTATCGAACGGAACGCCGATGGAAGCCGCCGCCGCGCCGCCCGACACGATCCTCGCCGTCAACAATATCGAGGTGGTCTACGACCATGTGATCCTCGTGCTGAAGGGGGTGTCGCTGAACGTGCCGAGGGGCGGAATCGTGGCGCTGCTCGGCGCCAACGGCGCCGGCAAGACGACGACGCTGAAGGCGATCTCCAATCTGCTGCGCGCCGAGCGCGGCCTCGTCACCAAGGGCTCGATCGAGTTCGAC
>JBDHTH010000491.1:0-3107 GCA_039808545.1 Phreatobacteraceae bacterium
GGAAACGGCTTGAACGTCAGCGCGACCAGGAAGGCGCCGATGCCGATGCCCCAGGCGCCGACATAGAGCCAGACATAGGTCGCGAAGGTGTCGTAGATCAGCCCGCCCGCCACCGGCCCGAGCGCCATGCCGAGGCTGCCCGCCATCGCGGTGCCGCCGATGACGGTCCCCATCACCCGCAGCGGGAAATTCTCGCGCGCCAGCACCGCATAGAGCGGCATCACGCCCGCATAGATGAAGCCGACCAGCACGGCGACCGCGTAGAAGCCGCCGAGTTGGCTGACGAACGCATAGGCGAGCACCGCGAAAGCCTGCAGCAGCAGCCCGATGGCAAGGACGCGCCGCGCGCCGAACCGGTCGCCCATGAGGCCGAAGGCGACGCGGCCGCCCATGCCGGCCAGCCCCTCCACGCTGTAGATCGAGACCGCCGCGATCATCGGGATGCCGCAGGTCACGGCATAGCTCACGGTGTGGAAGATCGGCCCCGAATGGGTGGCGCAGCAGAAGAAATTGGTGAGCAGCAGGATGACGAATTGCGGTGACCTCACCGCCTCGGCGATGGTCATGTCGGGTTGGGGTTCGCGACCCGCATCGCCGTCGGCGCCCGCGCGGTCGAGGGCGGGCGGGCGGCGCACGAGGAGCGATGCCGGTATCATCACGGCCGCCACGACGGCCGCGATGACGAGCAGCGCGGTGCGCCAATCGCTGCGCGAGACGAGCCAGGCGGCGAGCGGCGCCATGGTCATCGGCGCCATGCCCATGCCGGCCGAGACGAGCGACACCGCGAGGCTGCGGCGGGCGTCGAACCAGCCGGTCACGCAGGCCATCATCGGCGCGAAGATGGCGGCGACCGCGCCGCCGACCGCGAGGCCGAACACGAGCTGGAACACGAGGAGCGAGGGCGCGCGGCTCGCCAGCGCCAGGCTCGCGGCCAGCGCAAGCGAGCCGGTCAGCACGACGGCGCGCGGGCCGATGCGGTCCGACAGCGAGCCCCAGGCCATGCTGGCGAAGGCCATCGCGACGAAGCCGATCGTCATGGCGCTGGAGACGCCGGTCGTCGACCAGCCGGTGTCGCGTGCGATCGGCAGCAGGAAGACGGGCAGCGAGAACATCGCGCCGATCGCGACGCAGCCGAGCAGGCCGCCCGCCGCGACGATCACCCAGCGATAATGCGTTTCGATCATGTCGCCTTCTCCGCTCCGCCGGAACGATCAGCGGCACAAATATATTCAACCAATCAGTTGAATATAGAAGCGAAGGCGCAGGCGATCAATCCCAGGCCGGACGGTCCTTGGCGGCGCACGTCGTGGATGGCCCGGATGGACCGGGCCATCCACGACGAGAAGCGCGCTTCCCCTTACGCCGCCTTCTCGGAGAGCGCCGCAAGGATGCGCGCCCAGGAGCGGATGCCCTTGTGGAAGCTCTTCAGGTCGTATTTCTCGTTCGGCGAATGCACGCGGTCGTCGTCGAGGCCGAAGCCGACCAGCAGGGAATCGAGCCCCAGCACCTTCTTGAAGTCGCCGACGATCGGGATCGAGCCGCCCGAGCCGATGGTCACGGCCTTCCGGCCCCATTCCTCGGTCAGCGCCGCGCGCGCCTTGGCGAGCACCGCGCTGTCGGCCGGCAGGTTCACGGCGGGGCTCGCCTTGGAGGAGATGAACTCGACCTTGCAGTCGGCCGGCAGGCGGGCGCGCACGAACGCCTGGAAGGCGTCGCGGATCGCGATCGGATTCTGGTTGCCGACGAGGCGGAACGAGATCTTGGCCGAGGCCTCGGACGCGATCACGGTCTTGGAGCCCTCGCCGATATAGCCGCCCCAGATGCCGTTGGCATCGCAGGTCGGGCGCGACTGGATCTGCTCGATCACCATGCGGTCCTTCTCGCCCGAGGGAACCGAAAGGCCGACCTGGCCGAGGAAATTCTCCGCCGTCAGGCCGAGCCCCTGCCAGTCCGCCTTCTGCTCGGCGCTCGGCTCGATGACGCCGTCGTAGAAATTCGGGATGGTGACCCGGCCGTTCTCGTCATGCAGCGCCGCGATGATCCGGGCGAGCACGTGGATCGGGTTCTGCGCGGCGCCGCCGAACATGCCGGAATGCAGGTCCCGGTCGGCCGCGATCACCTTGACCTCCTCGTAGACCATGCCGCGCAGCGAGGAGGTGATGGCCGGCGTCTCGGGGTCCCACATGCCGGTGTCGCAGACCATGGCGATGTCGGCCTTGAGCTCGGCCGCGTTGTCGGCGACGAATTTGAAGAGGTTCTTGGAGCCCGATTCCTCCTCGCCCTCCACCAGCAGCGTCATCGGCAGCGGCAGCTTGCCGGTCACCGCCTTGTAGGCGCGGCAGGCCTCGATGAAGGTCATCACCTGGCCCTTGTCGTCGCAGGCGCCGCGGCCGCGGATCACCTTGCGGCCGCCGATCTCGCCGATGCCGGGCTCGAAGGGCGGGCTCTGCCAGAGCTCCAGCGGATCGACCGGCTGCACGTCGTAATGGCCGTAGAAAAGGATGCGCGGGCCGCTGCCCTCCTCGGATTTGGCGACGACCGCCGGGTGGCCGCCGGTGGCGCGCGCCTCGGCCGTGAAGCCGAGATCCTTCACATGCTCGACGAACCAGTCGGCGCAGGCGGCGCAATCCTTGGCGAAGGCCGGATCGGTCGAGATGCTCTTCAGCCGGATGAAGGCGAAGAGGCGCTCCAGGCTCTGGTCGAGATCGGCGTCGATGCGCGCGAGGACCTTGTCGAGATCGGACATCGTTTCACTCCAAAGGGGGCTGGTTATTTCGGGCGGCAGCAGCCGCCATAGAGGCGGTCGCCCGCCTCGACGATCGCCGCGTAGGGGTAGGCGTTTTCGGACATGCCGTCGTTGCAGTTCTCGCCCGCCAGCACATAGGCGCGGTTCTCGGCCGCCTGGCCGAAGCGGAAGCCGACCAGCAGGGTCGTGCCGGCGGCGCGGCGCAGCACGAATTTCGAGGCGATCTCGCCCTTGTCGGGGACGCGGAAGACGGCGGTGCCGTCGTCGTTCAGTTCCAGCGACCAGAAGGGCTCGGTGCCGAAGCAGGCGAGCGAGGGGATGTTCGGGCCGAACTCGCCGGCCTTTCCGGGCGCGGGCGTGG
>JBDHTH010000492.1:0-3106 GCA_039808545.1 Phreatobacteraceae bacterium
GATCTTGTCGACCGCCTCGGCGCGCGGGCGGTCCTTCACCTTGCGGGCCGTGGTCAGCATATGGCGCATCAGCTCGGCGCGGGCATGCAGGGCGCGGGCGCGCAGCGCCGCCGCGCGCATCTCGGCCATGGCGGCCTCGGCCTCGGCCGCCAGCGTCTCGACGAAATCCGGCATGGCGATCCTCGAAGCAGGCTCTCAGGGCAGGCAGGCGACCGCGCCGGTCAGGCGGCGGAACATCTCGGGAGCGTCGACCTTGTCCATCACCAGCGCGTTGGCGGGTTTCTTCAGCCGGCCGTTCCAGTCGACCGTGGTGCGGCCGCGCTGCGAGCCGGCGCCGACCTCGACCTCGACGAAGCAGTCGCGCCCGGCGAACAGCTCCGGCCACAGCAGATAGGCGATGACGCAGACATCGTGCATCGGATGGGCCGCCTCCGAGCCGAGGCCGGAAGGGCGCGGCCGCGCGATCATGCCGTGGATCGAGCGGCCGGTGGCGGTGCCGAGCGCCTTGATGGCGTTCAGCTCCACATGCGAGCAGATCGCCTGGAGCGTGAGGTTCAGCCCCATCATGACGATCGGGATGCCGGAATCGTAGACGATCGCGGCCGCATGGGGATCGACATAGATGTTGAACTCGGCCGCCGGCGTGATGTTGCCGACGCCGAGCGCGCCGCCCATCAGCACGATGCGCCGGATCTTGCCGGCGATATCGGGCGCGAGGCGCAGCGCCAGGCCGATATTGGTGAGCGGGCCGAGCGGGCAGAGCGTGACCTCCCGCTCCTTCGCCCGGCGCAGCGTCTCGATCAGGAAATCGACCGCATGCGCCTCCTCGATCTCGCCGCGCGGCGGCGGCAGGCCGGCGCCCGCCAGCCCGTCCGGGCCGGTCAGGAACTCGACCGTCTCCAGCGGGTAGATCAGCGGCCGGTCGGCGCCGCGGAAGACCGGCACGTCGGGGCGGGCCGCGAGATCGCGCACGCGCAGCGCGTTGGCGGTGGTCTTGTCGAGCTCGATATTGCCCGCGACCGTGGTGATGCCGAGGATGTCGAGCCGCTCGGGCGCCGCGAAGGCGAGCAGCAGCGCGACCGCGTCGTCCTGCCCCGGATCGGTATCGATGATGATGCGTTCCGTCATCGCGTCCTCAAGCCGCCTTGGCGTTGCCGTTCATGATGAGATGGGTGAGGTCGTCGGCGGTAAGGCCGGCGATCGGCCGGTCGATGTATTTCGTGCCCGCGCCGAGGATCGCGACGCGGTCCGCCACCGCGACGACGTCGCGCATGTTGTGGCTGACCAGGATCACGGTGCGGCCATCCGCCTTCAGGCGGCGGATCAGGTCGAGCACCTGTGCGGTCTCCTTGACGCCGAGCGCCGCGGTCGGCTCGTCCATGATGATGATGTCGGCGTTCCAGCGCAGCGCGCGGGCGATCGCCACGGCCTGGCGCTGGCCGCCCGACAGGCGCTCCACCGGCCGGTCCATGTCGGGGATGTCGACCGCGAGGCGCTTCAGATAGGCTTTCGCGTCGCGCGCCATGGCGGGCTTGTCGAGGAGGCGCAGGAAGGGCAGGCCGAAGCCCTTCGTCAGCTCGGCGCCCATGAAGACATTGGCGGCGATCGACAGGCGCGGCGCGAGCGCCAGCTCCTGGTAGATCGTCGCCACGCCCTTGGCGAGCGCGTCATGCGGGGAGCGGAACGATACGTCCTCGCCCTTCAGGCGCATCGTGCCGCTGGTCGGCCGCTCGGCGCCCGAAATCACCTTGATGAGGCTCGACTTGCCGGCGCCGTTGTCGCCGCAGATCGCCAGGCACTCGCCCGCGAACACGTCGAGATCGACGCCGCGCACGGCGACGACCGGCCCGTAGCTCTTGCCGATCTGGCTGAGCGACAGGATGGGGCCGGCGCCGGCCGCGCTCATTTCAGGAACTTCTCGACATTGGTCTTGTCGACCAGCACGGCGTCGACGAACAGATAGGGGCCGGCCGTGATCGCGGCCTTCGGCTGCTTCTTGACGACGATCGCCTCGATCGCGTCGACCGCCTGCCGACCCATATCCTCGAACGGGATCGAGACCGAGGCGAGGAGCGTGGAATCGGGATCGGCGATGCGCCGATAGGTCTCCGGGCCGCCGTCGACCGAGACGAGCGGGATCTCGCCCTTCTTGATGCCTTGGGCCTTCAAGAGGTCGTCGATGATGTAGGCCTGCCCGTCGAAGGAGGCCCAGATGCCCTGGAACTTGCCCTGGTTCTGCAGGATCAGCGCCTGCATGCCGTTCCTCACATCGTCGCGCCAGCTCTGGGTGCGGGCCATCGAGAACTTGCCGATATCCTTGATCGCCTGGTTCTCGGAGAGCACGTCGTCGAGGATCTTGCCGCGGATGCGCGAGGCGACGTTGAGGTCGAAGCGGGCCGTGAGGATGTTGCCGCGGTAATTCATCGCGCCGAGCAGGTACAGCGCCGCCTCGGCGCCGATCTTGTACTCGTTCGACTGGATGTCGAAGAGCGCGTAGGGGCTGGTGCCGGACTGCACCGTGATCACCGGGATGCCGGCGTCCTTGGCGGCCTTGAACTGGGCGTCGGCCTCCACGGGCTTGCCCATCGCGACGATGATGGCGTCGACCTTCTTGGCGATCAGCGCGTCGAACTGCTCGGCGTGCTTCGGCAGAGCCCCTTCCGAGTTCAGCAGCGTGACGGTCCAGCCCTTGGCTTTTGCCGCCTCGGCGGCCGCGTTGGCGACGCGCGCATGCGTCTCGGAGGTGAACTGGAAGCCGATGATGCCGACCTCGAAGGCATTCGCCGCGCCCGTCAGGGCGAGCGCCGTGACGGCCGCCAGGGCCATCGTCCTGAATTTCACCATCTCGTCTCTCCCCTCAGATCTTGAATGCGGCCTTCTTCAGCACGCTCGCCGAGACGGCGACCGAGCCGATCATGATGACGCCGAGAACCATGTCCTGCACGTAATAGGGCGCGCCCATCAGCACGAGCCCGTTGCCGAGCACCTTGAGCACCAGCGCGGCGAAGACCGTGCCGGCGATGTTGGGCTTGCCGGGCTCGAACATCGTCATGCCGAGCAGTACGGCGGCGATCGCGTAAAGGAAATAGTCGCCCGCCATGTTGGG
>JBDHTH010000493.1:0-3094 GCA_039808545.1 Phreatobacteraceae bacterium
ATGATCTCTTCCGAAAACCGGTTTCCACTTTTCGGGGGCATGCCCTAAACCGGCACGCGCACCGTCGCGCGCAGGCCCCCGAGCGGGCTCTCGCCGAGCGTGATGTCGCCGCCATGGGTGCGCGCCACGTCGCGGGCGATGGAAAGGCCGAGGCCGGTGCCGCTCGAATCCTGGTTGCGCGCCTCGTCGAGGCGGTAGAATGGGCGGAACACCTCCTCGCGCTGCTCGGGCGGGATGCCGGGGCCGTCGTCGTCGATATGGATGGTCAGCCAGTGATTGTCCGAATGGCCTTCGACCTCGACCTTGCTGCCGTGGCGGGCCGCATTCCAGACGAGGTTGGTGAGCAGGCGGCGGAAGGCGGCGGGACGCACGGTCGCGACCGGGTCGCCGGAGAAGCGGGTGGCGACGCGATGACCTTGGCGCTCGGCGTCGTCGCTGAGCTCCTCGATCATCGCCCGCATGTCGGTCGGGCTGGAGGCCTCGCCGTCCTCGCCGCGCGCGAAGCCGAGATAGGCCTCGAGCATGCGGCCCATCTCGTCGACATCCTTGCGCATGCCCTCGGTGTCGGGGCCGGAGGGCAGCATCGCGAGCTCGAGCTTGAAGCGCGTCAGGATGGTGCGCATGTCGTGGCTGACGCCGGCCAGCATCGTCGTGCGCTGCTCGATCTGGCGCTCGATGCGGCGGCGCATCGCGATGAAGGCGCGGGCGGCGGCGCGCACTTCGCGGGCGCCGGCCGGTCGGAACTCGGCGACCTCGCGGCCCTTGCCGAAATCCTCGGCCGCGTCGGCGAGCCGCAGGATCGGGCGGATCTGGTTGCGCAGGAACAGCACCGCGACGACGATCAGGATCAGCGAGGTCGCGGCCATCCAGATCAGGAAGATCTCGCTGTTGGAGGCATAGGCCTGGCTGCGGCGGGTGATGACCTGGAGGATCGCCTGGTCGAGCTTGATGCGGATCTCGATGAATTCCGAGCGCCCGACCGTGTCGATCCAGAAGGGGCGGTTGATGCGGCGGCTGATCTCGCGCGACAGCTTATAGTCGAGCAGCGAGAAGAAGGGCTTGGGACCGGGCGGCGGCAGCGCCTCGCCGGGCAGGAACTCGATGGTCAGCGACAGCCGCTCGCTCGCGATCTTCTTCAGCAGCGCCTGCTGGGCGGCATTGTCGGGACTGGCCTCGTAGAGGTCGATCAGCGCCGCGATGTCCTGGCTGACGCCGGCCGAGAGGCGGCCCGTGACGCTGTTCCAGTGGCGCTCCATGAAGACCGAGGTGACGACGAATTGCAGCACCACCATCGGCGTGATGATGATCAGCAGCGAGCGGCCGAAGAGGCCGGTCGGCATCATCCGCTTCAGCCCCTGGGCGAAGCGCCGCCACAGCGCCTGGGCGGGCGCGGCGCCGCGCTGGGCGAGGGCGGCGCCCCGCCGCGCATGGCGCCAGGCGCGGCCGCCGATCGGGCCGAGGCGGCTCGCGAGATCGGAGAGGCGCTGGTCGAGCAGGCTCATCAGGCGATCCCCGGCGCCTTCGCGGTCATGGCCCGGTGACCAGGCGGTAGCCCTGGCCGCGCGCCGTCTGCAGGTAGAGCGGGTTGGCGGGGTCGCGCTCGATCTTGCGGCGCAGCCGGTTGACTTGCACGTCGACGGCCCGGTCGCCGACATCGCCGCCGCCCGCGAGGTCGGCGCGCGCGACGGTCGCGCCCGGCACAGCCGAGAGCTGGAGCAGCATCTCGCGCTCGCGGTCGGTGAGGCGGACGACCTCGTTGCCGCGCTTCAGCTCGCGGCGCTCCAGGTGGAAGACGAAATCGCCGAACCGCACCTGCTCGGGGCGCAGCGTCTCGGCGCTCGGCGGAGCGTTGCGGCGCAGCACGGCCGAGAGGCGCAGCAAAAGCTCGCGCGGCTCGAAGGGCTTGGCGAGATAGTCGTCGACGCCGACCTCCAGGCCCGTGATCCGGTCGGCGGTCTCGGCGCGGGCCGTGAGCATCAGCACAGGCACGTCGCTGGTCTTGCGCAGGCTCTTCACGAAGTCGATGCCGCTCTCGCCCGGCATCATCACGTCGACGATCAGCGCGTCGAAATGCAGCCCCTCCATGCGGCTGCGCGCGGCGGCGGCCGAGGGCGCCGAGGTCACGCGGTAGCCCTCGCCCTGCAAATAGCGCGAGAGGAGGCTGCGGATGCGGCTGTCGTCGTCGACGACCATCAGATGCAAGGCGTCATCGGGCGGCATCGGCAAAGACTATCCTTTTTGCGGGTCGGCCGCGAGCAGGCGGCGGATATCGGGCCGCGCCGAGGCGTCGATCATATGGCCGAGGAAGGCCAGCGCCTCGGCCTCGGCGCCCGGCGGGCAGGCCGCGAGGGCCCGGTCGATCCGCCGCGTCTGGAGCAGCGCGAGATCGAGCGCCAGGCGGTGGCCCTTGGGCGTGGTGGTCAGGAGGCGCTGGCGGCGATCGGCCGCGCCCTCGCTCTGCTCGACGAAACCATCCTCGACGAGCTGCTTGAGGACGCGGGCGAGGCTCTGCTTGGTGATGTTGAGGATGTCGAGCAGGTCGGTGACGCGGATGCCCGGGTTGCGGTCGACGAAATGCAGCACCCGGTGATGGGCGCGGCCGAAGCCGTAATCCGTCAGCCGCGCATCGGCATCGCCGACGAAGTCGCGATAGGCGAAGAACAGCAGCTCGATCATCCGGTAGTTCGGCGCCGGCCCGTCGGAGTCCGGCGCGCCGGCCTCGGGCTTCAAGATACTGGTTGCGGACGTGCCCATTCCCGATCCTTGCTCACCCTTTCGGCAGGCTTGAGGCGCCCCGCCGCATCCTTGCGGCTCGTGCGGCGCATGGCCACTATTATCCTATCGCAGGTCTGAAATTATGTCAGTGATATTGACTTATTTTTGGCGGATCGTTACGCGTTCTGCCGTGCCGACGAAATGATCGGTCGCCTGGAGCCTGCGCCCTTCAAGCGAACGCGCTTGAGGGACAAAGCAAGCAGCCTCCAGCTCTTCAGATCGGCCGCCCGGCTCGGGCGGATTGGAGGATCCCATGTCTCAGCAGCCTTTCCATGATCGCGACGGCGTCATCTGGATGGACGGCAAGCTCGTCCCCTGG
>JBDHTH010000494.1:0-3090 GCA_039808545.1 Phreatobacteraceae bacterium
TCGCGCCGCGCCGTTGCGGTACAACCCTTTGCCGCACGAAACGTTCCCCGCCGGCCGCTTCGGAACCATCGAGAGCGCCGGACGTTTTCCAGACAGCCCGCGATGGCGGGTCTGACTTCATGCAATCAAAACCAGACGGGAGCGCAGGATGACGAGCACCCTGATTTCCAGTGAACGCGTTGCGGGCACCGAGGTCTATAACCCGGCCGGCGAGCATCTTGGCGAGATCCAGGAGGTCATGATCGACAAGCAGTCCGGCAAGGTCTCCTACGCCGTGATGTCGTTCGGCGGCTTCCTGGGGATCGGCAACAAGGTCCATCCCCTGCCCTGGGACAGTTTCCACTACGATGTCGACAAGGGCGGCTATGTGGTGTCCCTGTCCCGCGACCAACTCGAAGGGGCCCCGACCTATGAGCCGGGCCAGGACGATCCCAATTGGGAGAGCAAGGAATACCGCCGCAGGCTGAACGATTACTACGGGCTTCCGTTCATGTGATCGGCCACTGCGGCCAGAGGAAACCCGGCGAAAGCCGGGTTTCTTTTTGCGCACCGGAGCGGGCATGATGCGGCATCGCAACGCCGATCGAGAGCCAAGCCCAGCCCATGCCCGTCACGCTCGATGCCCTCAACGCCGCCAGTTCCGACGATTTCACCGCCGCCTTGGGCGAGATCTACGAAGGCTCGCCCTGGGTCGCGGCGCGCGTCGCCGAGGGCCGGCCCTATGCGAGCGTCACCGCGTTGCAGGCCGCCATGCGCGATACGGTCGACAATGCCGAGCCCGACGAGATCCTGACGCTGCTCAAGGCACATCCGACGCTCGCCGGCAGGCTCGCCCGCGCCGGGCAACTGACCGCCGCCTCGCGCGTCGAGCAGGGCGGGCTCGGCCTCGACCGCCTGTCGGATGCGGAATACCGCCGTTTCGATTCCGCCAACGAAGCCTATGAGACCGCCTTCGGCTTCCCCTTCATCATCTGCGCCAAGCGCCATACGCGCGATTCCGTGCTCGCCGAGTTCGAACGCCGCCTCGGCCATGACCGCGAGGACGAGATCACGACCGCGATCGGCGAGGCCCACCGCATCGCCGCCATCCGCCTCGCCGAGACGGTGGAGGGGCCGGGCCTGCCGAAAGTGGTTGGTCGCCTCTCCACGCATGTGCTCGACAACGCCACGGGCAAGCCCGCCGCCGGCGTCGCGATCCGCCTCTACGAGGTCGGCGCGAGCGCCCGCGCCCTCCTCCTCGAAGCGCGCACCAACGCGGATGGCCGCACCGACACGCCGCTGATCGGCGGCGGCCCGCTGCGCATCGGGCGTTATGAACTCGTTTTCGCGATCGGCGACTACTATCGTGGGACCTTGCCCGGCGCGGCTACGCCGTTTCTCGACGAGGTCCCGGTCCGTTTCCAGATCGCCGAGCCGGAAGGCCAGTATCACGTGCCGCTGCTCGTCACGCCCTGGGGCTACACGACCTATCGAGGCAGTTGATTCTTTCTTCGAAAGATTGAGGACAAGACCATGAATCGTCGAGGCTTCCTGGTTCTCGCACTGACCGCAACCCTGACCGGCCCGGCCCTTGCGGCCGGCGAGACGCCGACCCAGCTCGTCGAGGCGCTCTACCGGCAGCAGGCCGCGAACGACAAGAACCCGAAGACGCCGGGCCCCGATTCCAAGCGCCATCGCGCCAAGTTCTTCAGCAAGGCGCTGGTCCGGCTGCTCGAGGCGGACAGCAAGCTCGCCGACAAGGAGGGCCAGGGCAAGCTCGACTTCTCGCCCTATTACGACGGCCAGGACTTCGAGATTTCCGAGCTGAAGGTCGGCGAGGCGCGGATCACCGGCGACAAGGCGGAACTCGTCGCGCGCTTCAAGAATTTCGGCAAGCTGACCGAGATCACCTACGAGCTCGTCCAGGAGAACGGCCAGTGGCGGATCAGCAACATCCGCGGCGACAAGTCCGATCCGAAATGGGACCTCGTCTCCTACATCACCCGGAAGGATTGATCGCGAGCATCGCGCGCGCCTCCGACGGCGTCGCGACCTCCCGCCCGAGGTCGCGGGCGATCTCGGCGATCCGCGCCACGAGCGCCGCCGAGTTCGGCCGCCCGAATTCCGGATACGCATAGTCGCCGATGCCGATCGCGATATGCCCGCCCTCGGCGATTGCCTGCGCCGCGACCGTAAAGAGGTTGCCGCCGAAGCAGCCGACCGTCCACTCGACCCCTTCCGGGATGAACGGCAGATGCGCCGCAAGGCCCGCCGGCGTGCCGGGATGCCCGCCGAGATAGCCGCCCTCGGTGAGCACCAGCATCATCAGCGCCGGCCGTGCGACCTGCCCCATGGCGAGGAAGGCCGCCGCCGTGCGCGTGAAACCGATGTTCCAGGAGATCAGATACGGCTTCACGCCGGCCTCGCCGAGCACGCCGGCGAAATGATCGAGCGTATCGATCGAATTGGCATAGACGCGACCGCCGCTCTCGTAGCGGCGCGACTGCGCGTTGTAGCGGTCGACATTGAGCGAGCCCATGTCGAGCGGCGCGAGATCGGGCCTGGTGCGCGCATCCTGCGCGATCGCCGCGATATGGCGGATGCGCGCCTCGGGATCGCCGCCATGGTCGGCATAACCGAGCGTCGGATGGATCAGCACGTCCGAGCGCGCACGGATCGCCGCCACGACACGCGCATAGGCGCCGCTCCCGTGCTCGGGCGCGCCATCCGCCTTGCGGGCGTGGAAATGCACGATCGAGGCGCCGGCCGCGCGGCACGCCACCGCCTCGGCGGCGATCTCCTCGGCGGTATAGGGCACGTTCGGATTGCCGTCCTCGCGCATCGCATATTCGTTGACGCGCGCTTCGATGATCAGCTTCTTCATGACCATCCCTCCCGGCCGAAAACTGGCCGAGCGGCGCCGCGACTTCAAGCCTCGGCGACGAGATGACAGGCGGCGCGACGCCCTGGCCCGGCCGGCTTCAGCGGCGGCGGCTCGCTGCGGCAGCGATCGACGGCGATCGGGCAGCGCGGGTTGAAATGGCAGCCGGCCGGCGGCGCCAGCGGCGACGGGATCTCGCCGGTGATCGGCTTGAAATTGGCGCGCCCGCC
>JBDHTH010000495.1:0-3075 GCA_039808545.1 Phreatobacteraceae bacterium
GCGAGCAGCAGGAAGACGATGAAGCGCCGCATCGTCAGTCGAGCGCCTCCTCGGGCGGCAGATCCGCCAGGAGGCGCTTCTTGCGGTCCTTCAGTTCGAACATCAGCGCCTTTCGCTCGCTATCCGTGAAGCTTGCCCAGCGGCCGATCTCGGCGAGCGAACGGGCGCAGCCGATGCACAGCCCGGAGCGCGGATCGATCACGCAGACCTTGATGCACGGCGTCAGCATGTTGGACATAGATGGGGAAATCGCACCCGGCCGCAAGAATGGCAAGCCGCAAGCCTCGGCGGGAACGCCGATAGGCAGGCCGCCCGCGAGCCGCTATAGAGCGCCCTTCGCCTCCAGCCCTTGAGATTCCATGTCTTTCGAGAACGTCGATCCGCTCGCCGACATCGCCCGTCTGGCGCAGTCCATGCCCGGCCCCGACGCGGCCGCGATCGCGCGGGTTGAGCCGATGCTGATCGGCCTCGGTCCGTTCGGCGCGGCGCTGGGCACGATCGCGGGCTGGCAGGGCAGGGGGCCGCGCGCCCAGAGGCTCCTGCTCGCCGCCTATGCGGCGCCGCACGGCATCGCCCGCCATGCCGGCGACAAGCGGATCGCCGCCAGCCTCAACGCCGAGGTCGCGGCCGTGGCGGCCGGCGAGACGGCGCTCGACCGCATCTGCCGCGAGGTCGGGATCGGCCTCAAGCTGTTCGAGCTCGCCCTCGATCAGGCGACGCCCGATGTCGCCGAGGCCGACGCGTTCGCGCCGGCCGGCCTTGCCGCCACCGTCGCGTTCGGCATGGAGCCGCTCGCCGAACGGCCCGACGTGATCGCCGTCACCTCGCTCGGCGACGGCGCGCCGATCGCCGCCGCGGCGGTGCTGGCGGGGCTGACCGGCGCGCCGGCCGGCGACTGGCTGCCGCCGCAGTCGCGCTCGCGCCATGTCGTCGACGCGGTCGAGCGGGCGGCGCGGCGTGGCGCGGAGGCGCGCGCCGATCCGCTGGAGCTGCTCAGGCGGATCGGTGCCCGCGACAGCGCCGCGATGCTCGGCGCCATCCTGGCGGCCCGCCATCAGCGCGCCGTTGTGATGCTGGACGGCATGGCGGCGCTCGCGGCGGCGGCGATCCTCGACGCGGTCGCGCCGGGCGCGGCGCGGCACTGCCTCCTCGCGGAGCGCCCGCGCGCCTCCTGCGCCCGTGCCCTCGCCGAGGCCTTGAAGGTGCCGGCTCTCACGGATCTCGGCGTGGACGGCCAGCCCGGCATTGCCGGCGCGCTGGCGCTCGGCCTCCTGCGCAACGCGGTCGCGGCCGTTCCGACCGAGCGGCCCGCGCTGAACGCCTGATCGATTCCAGGAAGATCGAGGCTGCTTTGACCCTTCAAACGATTCCGTTTGAAGGGAGCAGGCTCTAGCGCTCGCTCCGGGCGAGCATGCTGCGCAGCTTCGCGATCGGCATCTCGCTCGCCGCACCGGCCAGGTCGGGCTGCTCGCCGGCATGCTGCGGCACGGTCGGCGGCGCGTCCGGGATCTCGATCGGCGCGAGCGTCGACATGACGCGCTCGGCCGGGAAGAAGGCAATCGCCTCGGTGCCGATCCTGAGCGTCGATTTCAGCACGAACTGGCCGCCATGCGTCTCGATCAGGCCGCGCACGATCGGCAGGCCGAGGCCGGTGCCGCGCTCCGCGGTCTTGATGGCGTTCGAGCCCTGGCGGAAGCTCTGCATCACCACTGCGATCTCGTCTTGCGCGATGCCGGGCCCGTTGTCCTTGACGCTCATGTACTGGCCGCCGCTCTGCGTCCAGCCGACCTTCAGCCAGATCTCGCCGCCCTGCGGCGTGAACTTGATCGCGTTGGAGAGGAGGTTGAGGCAGATCTGGCGCAGCGCCCGCTCGTCGGCCCACAGCGCCGGCATCCCTTCCTCGAACGCCTCGTGAATCGTGATCCGGCGGTTCTGCGCCCTCAGCTTGAGGAGGTTGATGCAGTCCTCCGCCACGCCGACCAGCGAGATCGAGGTCTCGTTGAGCTCGTAGCGGCCCGCCTCGATGCGCGACAGGTCGAGGATCTCGTTGATGAGGTTGAGCAGATGATGGCCCGAGCCGTGGATGTCGGAGGCGTATTCCTTGTAGGTCGGGTTGGCGTGCGGCCCGAGGATCTCGGTCTTCATCACCTCGGAGAAGCCGAGGATCGCGTTCAGCGGCGTGCGGAGCTCGTGGCTCATCTGCGCCAGGAAGCGCGACTTCGCGACATTGGCGGCCTCGGCGTTGCGCCGGGCCTCGTCCGAGATCACCTTTTCCTGCTCGAGCTCGCCGATCAGCGCGTCCTTCTCGGCGCGCATCTCGAGCGCCGCGAGGGCCGAGCGGTGGAACTGGCGCGCCAGCAGGAGAAAATAGATCTGCGCCGCGACCAGGGTGCCGGTCAGCGCGAGGCTGTGCGAGGACGGGTCGAGCAGCAGATAGGCGATCGCCACGGCGGTGATCGGCGCGCTGGCGGCCACCGCCAGGATCGGCACGGCGCCGCCGATCATGGCGGCGGCGGCGCCGAAGACGAGCGCGATCAAGAGCACGATCTCTTCCGCGTTCGGGGTCGCGAACGGCACGAAGGCGAGCAGCACCGTCGTCCAGGCGGCCGCGCCCAGCAACTCGGCGAGGACGAACTTCCGCCGCCAGGCCGACACCGAGATCTTCTCGACCGGCATCGTCTGGTAGCGCCGGGCCAGGAAGGCCTGCGCGATATTCGCGAGGAGGACGATGCCGAAGCCCGCGATCACCTCCACATGCCCGACCCAGAGCGCGACGCCGACCCCGGCCATCGCCACGAGGAGGCCGATCGTCGGCAGGCTGCGCAGCCGGTTGCGCGCATAGAGGCCCAGCAGGTCGAGGTCGAACGCCTTGCGGCCGGAACCCATGGAGGTCAGTCGCTCGCGCACGTCGCGCATGCTCGAGGCGGTGCGCGAGCGCTGGGTCGTCTCCCTGCGCTCGACCTCGCTTTGCATGGCGTTGCCGATTTGCGTGCCGACCATTCCCGCCGCCGTTCCCCGATGTCCCGGTCGCACGATGGCAAACAAAGATTAAATCTCGGCTGCTCGGTATGGTTA
>JBDHTH010000496.1:0-3052 GCA_039808545.1 Phreatobacteraceae bacterium
GCCAGCCTGCGCAGATGGGCCGAGAGATCGGCTGCTGCGGCGACGATCCGCTCTTCCCGGCCCCTCGTAAGCGCGGCGTCGCAGGCGAGGGCCGCGCGGCCTTCCTCGACCATGCGCATCACCTCGCCGGGCGCCGTGCCGCCGCGCGTCGTGCGCGCCGCGACGGCCCGGCGCGGGTCGAGACAGCCGCGCACGAAATCGTCGTCGAGGCCGAGCTTGCGGCCGAGCATCGGTTCCGCGATCGCTTCCACGAAGGCGGCATCGACCATATCGGAGCCGAGCCCCTTGCCGAGGGCCTCGCGAACCACGGCGCCGACGATGTGATGCGCCTCGCGAAACGGCAGCCCGGCTTCGCGGACGAGCCCGTCGGCAAGATCGGTGGCCGTCGCGAAATTGGTGTAGCAACGCCGCGCGAGCAGCTCGGCATTCGGCTCGGCGCTTTCGATGATCCGGGCAAAAAGCGCGAGGTCGCCGGGCACGCGCGCGAGCGCGACCCAGAGATCGTCGAGACCCTCGCGGATGGAATCGAGCGCGACCGAGAACTGCGTGGCGCGCGCCGCCGACAACGTCGCCGTCAACGCGCCGATGGCGCGGGCCGCCTCCGTGCGCAGGTATTCCAGCGCGATCGGGTTCTTCTTCTGCGGCATGATGCTGGAGGTGCCGGCGATGCGATCGGGGAGAGACAGCCCGGAGAATTCGTGGCTGAACGCAACATAGAGGTCCTGCGCGGCCCGGCTCCACGTCACCGAGAGGCTGGTGGCGGCGAAGAGGAGCTCCATCGTCACGTCGCGCGAGGCGACGGCGTCGAGGCATGATGTCCTGACCTTCGAGAAGCCCAGCAGCGCGGCGGTGCGTTCGCGATCGATCGGAAACGAGCTGCCGCCCATCGCGGCGGCGCCGAGCGGACAGGCGTCGATGCGTTCGAACACATCGGCGAGGCGGGCCGCATCCCGCTCCAGCGCCGTGGCCAGCGATACCATCTGGTAGCCAAAGGTGATCGGCTGCGCGGGCTGCAGATGCGTGTGGCCTGGCATCAGCGTGTCGCGATGGGCTTCTGCCTTGTCGAGCAGCGCGCCGCGCGCAATTTCGAGCGCCTTGGAGATCGCCAGCCAGTGGCGACGCGCCTGCAGCGCATGCAGCGTCGCGCCGATGTCGTTGCGGCTGCGCGCGATATGGATGCGGCCCGCGAGATCCGCACCGGCGATCGCCGCCAGACCGGCCTCGAAGGCGAGATAGGGATCCTCGAGATCCGGGTCGTTCGGCAGCGCGCCGCGCCCGTTCCGCGCCGCGCGCAGCAGCGCCGCGGCAAGCGGCCGGGCCATGTCCGGCGCGAGGATTCCGGTCTCGGACAGCATCAACAGATGGGCCTGGTTCAAGGCGCACATCTCGGCGAAATCCGCCTCGCCCCCGCCGTTGACGGAGGGTCCGTAGATCTGCTCCCGGATCTCCTGGATCGGGCTTTCGGCAAGGCGTCCGGAGGACATCGAGCTCTCCTTTTCACCCAGCCGGCGGTGCATGACAGCCATGCCGACGGGCCGGAGCAACCGATTTACGAAATCGATTACGTAACAGGAAAAAAGCCGCGTCAAGGCCGATTGCGAAAATTTCGCGACAAGCCCATCTTGCGGATCGAGAGTCGACGCGGAGAATCCGGAGCCATGAGGAAGCGGCCGACGATGGAGGATGTGGCCCGGGCCGCGGGGGTCTCGAAAGCCACAGTCTCGCGGGTCCTGGCCGGTATCCCGAACGGCGCGACGGAGGCGACCGCCCAGGAGGTCCGCCGGACGGCGAGCGCGCTCGGCTACGTCGTCAACTCGCTCGCGTCGAGCCTTCGCAGCCGGCAGAGCTTCACGGTCGGCCTCGTGCTGGCCGACGTCTCGAACCCCTTCTTCGGCCGCATCGCCAGCGGCGTCGAGGCCCGGCTGTCGCAGAAGGGCTACAGCGTCATCCTCGGCAACACCGGCAACGATATCGCGCGCGAGCGCGCCATCGTCCGCGTCCTGGTCGAGAAGCAGATCGACGGGCTGATCGTCGCGCCCTCGACGACGGCGAGCGAGCATTTGCGGGAGGCGCAGGAGCGCGGCGTCAAGCTCGTGCTGATCGATTCCGAGATCCCCGATCTCGCGGCCGATTCGGTGACGATCGACAATGAAGGCGGGGCGCGCGTCGCGGTGGAGCATCTGCTGGCGTTGGGGCACCGGCGCATCGCCCTGGTCTCCGGGCCCCTCGTCGCGAGCTTCGACGTCCAGCGGCGTGACGGCTATTACGCGGCCTTGCGGGCCGCGGGCGTGGCGCCCGACCCCTCGCTGGTCGTGCCTGGCGATCTCTGCGTCGACGGCGGCCGCGATGCCGTGTCCCGGATCCTCCGCCTCCAGCCGCGCCCCACGGCGATCTTCGTCTCCAACAACATGATGGCGCTCGGCGCCATGGTGGCGCTCGCCGAGGCGGGCGTTGCCGTGCCCGAGGAGATCTCGGTCGTCGCCTTCGACGAGGAGGATTGGTACGCGATCACCAATCCGCCGCTCACCGGCGTCGCCAATTCGGCGTTCGACATGGGCCAGGGCGCAGCCGGCTTCCTGCTCGACGCGATCGAGGCCGCGATGCCGCGCGACCAACGGCATGAGCGCCTTCCGGCCGCGCTGAGCCTGCGAGCCAGCACACGGCGCCTCCGCGCCCTCCAAGCCGTGGCAGCTCCTGAAGCGGCGCTCGGCGGCGATCGCTGATTCCCGCCGAGCGGGCCAAATCTAGAGTCTGAATTGACAAGCGTCGCCATATGTAATCGATTTCGGTAATCGATTACCTTGACGGTCGGCAGCAGGAAGAACATGGCGGGACGTCTCGAAGGCAAGGTCGCGATCCTGATCGGCGCCTCCCTTGGAATCGGCAAGGGCATCGCGGCGAAGCTCGCGGCCGAGGGCGCGAGGCTGGTGATCGGCGACCGCAATCTCGATGCCGGCCGCGCGATGATCGCCGAGCTCAAGCTCTCGGAGGATTGCCTGATCGCGGTCGACGCGGCGAGCGAGACCGATGTCGAAGCCTTGGCGCAGACGGC
>JBDHTH010000497.1:0-3041 GCA_039808545.1 Phreatobacteraceae bacterium
TCTCGCGCATGCGGTCGAGAACCTCGTGGACGGCGCCTTCTTCAACTCCGGCCAGAGCTGCTGCGGCATCGAGCGCATCTACGTCCACGAGACGTTGTATGACCGCTTCGTCGAGGGCGCGGTGGACCTTGCCTACGGCTATGTGCTCGGCGATCCGCGCGAGGAGGCGACGACGCTCGGCCCGATGGCGCAGCTCAAGCTCGCCACCACGGTGCGCGACCAGATCGGCGCCGCCAAGCGCAACGGTGCCCGCACGCTGGTCGACCGGGCACGCTTTGCCCGCGACGATGCGCGCTCCACCTATGTCGCGCCGCAGATCCTGGTCGATGTCGACCATTCCATGCGGGTGATGTCGGAGGAGAGCTTCGGGCCGGTCGTCGGAGTCATGAAGGTGAAGGATGACGAGGAAGCCGTGCGGCTGATGAACGATTCCAACCTCGGGCTCACGGCCGCGATCTGGACCTCGGACGAGGAGGCCGCGGCGCGCATCGGGGACCGGCTCGAGACCGGCACGGTGTTCATGAACCGCTGCGACTATCTCGACCCGGCGCTCGCCTGGACGGGCGTCAAGGATACGGGCAAGGGCGCGACGCTGTCTGTCGTCGGCTACGAGCACATGACGCGCCCGAAAAGCTTCCATTTCCGCACAAGCCTTTGAAAGATCAGACGATGAGCCTTTCGGCCAACTGGAACTACCCGACCGCGATCCGCTTCGGCGCCGGCCGCATCGCCGAACTCGCCAAGGCCTGCGAGGTGGCGGGGATCAAAAAGCCGCTGCTCGTCACCGATCCGGGCGTCGCCAGGCTGCCGATCGCCGAGCGCGCGCTGGACGTGCTGAACGGCGCCGGCCTCGAGGTCGGGGTCTTCTCCAACATTCAGGCAAACCCCACCGATGCCAATGTTGAAGCCGGGCTCGGCGTGTTTCGCGCGGGCGGCCATGACGGGGTCGTCGCCTTCGGCGGCGGCTCGGCACTCGACGCCGGCAAGGTGATCGCCTTCATGGGCGGCCAGACCCGGCCAATGTGGGATTTCGAGGATATCGGCGACTGGTGGAAGCGAGCCGATCCGACCGGCATCGCACCCGTGGTGGCGGTGCCGACGACGGCCGGCACCGGCTCCGAGGTCGGCCGGGCCGGCGTCATCACCAACAGCGAAACGCATACCAAGAAGGTCATCTTCCATCCCGGCATGATGCCGAAGGTGACGATCTGTGATCCGGAGCTGACGGTCGGCATGCCGCCGGTCATCACGGCCGGCACCGGCATGGACGCCTTCGCGCATTGCCTGGAGGCCTATTGCGCGCCCTTCTACCACCCGATGGCCGAGGGTATCGCGCTCGAAGGCATGCGGCTCGTGAAGGAGTTCCTGCCGCGCGCCGTGCGCGACGGCACCGATATCGAGGCGCGGGCGCAGATGATGTCGGCGGCCGCGATGGGGGCGACCGCCTTTCAGAAGGGGCTCGGCGCCATCCATTCGGTCTCGCACCCGGTCGGCGCGCTGCACAACACGCATCACGGCATGACCAATGCGGTGTTCATGCCCTATGTGCTGGCCTTCAACCGGCCGGCGATCGAGGACAAGCTGGCGCGGGTAGCCGCCTATCTCGGCCTGCCGGCGAGCTTTGCGGCGTTCCAGGACTATGTGCTGGCGCTGCGGCAGGAGATCGGCGTGCCGCATACGCTCGCGGCTTTCGGCGTCGGGCTCGAGAATCTCGATGCGATCGCCAAGGCCGCGCCGGTCGATCCGACCGCCGGCGGCAATCCCGTGCCGCTCGACGAGGCGGGGGCGCGCGCCATCGTCGAGGCCGCGCATGCGGGGCGGCTATAGGTCCTTCGCGAGGTCCGCGAGGAGCTCGTAGGATCTCAGACGCGCCTTGTGATCGAAGATCGCGCCGGCGATCATCACCTCGTCGGCCGCCGTCTCGGCGATGAAGGCAGCGAGCTGCGCCTTCACGGTCGCGGGCGAGCCGTGGATGGCGCGGCTGAGCATCTTGCCCGCATGCGCCTGTTCGAGCGGCGACCAGTACTGGTCGATATCGTCGATCGGCGGCGGCAATTCGCCGCGCGTGCCGCGCACCATGTCGACGAAACGCTGCTGGATCGAGGTGAAGAGGCGCTTCGCCTCCGCATCCGTATCGGCGACGACGACACTGATGCAGGGCATCGCATAGGGCTTGTCGAGCTGCCCGGAGGGGCGGAAGCCTGTGCGGTATTCCTTGAGGGCCGGGATCAGCGCGGCCGGCGCGAAATGTGACGCGAAGGCGTAGGGCAGGCCGAGCATGGCGGCGAGCTGCGAGCCGAACAGGCTGGAGCCGAGGATCCAGAGCGGCACGTTCGAATTGGCGCCCGGCACGGCCCGGATCGCCTGGCCCTCCTGGACGGGGCCGAGAAAGGCCTGCAATTCCAGCACGTCCTGCGGGAAGTGCTCGGCCTCCATCGGATCGACGCGCAACGCCCGCAGCGTGCGCTGGTCGGTGCCGGGCGCCCGGCCGAGGCCGAGATCGATCCGCCCCGGATAGAGCGCGTCGAGCGTGCCGAACTGCTCGGCGATCACCAGCGGCGCGTGGTTCGGCAGCATGATGCCGCCGGCGCCGACCCGGATCGTCTTCGTGCCGCCCGCAACATGGCCGATCGCGACCGCCGTGGCGGCGCTGGCAATGCCGACCATGTTGTGATGCTCGGCCAGCCAGAAGCGCCTGTAGCCCCATCGCTCGGCATGGCGGGCCAGATCCAGCGAATGGGCGAGCGCCTCGCCGGCGCTGCCGCCCTGGGTGATGAAGGCGAGGTCGAGAACGGACAGGACGGCCATGGGGGTTTCCGGATTGTCTCTGCGGTCCTCGATTTAGGGGCGCGGACGGCAAAGCGCCAGCCGCGCCGACCGGCGCAAATGCCTGGCCGGCCTGGCACGCATGGCGGCGGCTATTCGGGGGGCACGTCCTTGCCGGCCGAGAGGCGCCAAATCTTCGCCTCGGTGAGGAACACGTATTGCGCCTTCATCGCGGCATAGATCAGCCCCGGCAGGCCGCAGACGAGGTAGCGCTG
>JBDHTH010000498.1:0-3027 GCA_039808545.1 Phreatobacteraceae bacterium
CGGCCCATCGCCTGGCTGTCGGAGCTCATCATCGAGAGCGCGCCGATATCGTGCAGGATGTCCTCGGCCGCGATGGTCTCTTTCCTGATGCGGCTTTCCGCGAAGGCCAGGTCCTCGGTGATCGAGGGGTCGAGATGGTGGCACACCATGAGCATGTCGAGATGCTCGTCGAGCGTGTTCACCGTGAAGGGCCGCGTCGGGTTGGTGGAGGAGGGCAGCACGTTCGGCAGGCCCGCCACCTTGATGATGTCGGGCGCGTGCCCGCCGCCCGCCCCCTCGGTGTGGAAGGCGTGGATGGTGCGGCCCTTGAAGGCCGCGATCGTGTCCTCGACGAAGCCCGATTCGTTCAGCGTGTCGGTGTGGATCATCACCTGCACGTCATGGGCGTCCGCGACGGTGAGGCAATTGTCGATCGCCGCAGGCGTAGTGCCCCAATCCTCGTGCAGCTTCATGGCGCAGGCGCCCGCCTCCACCATCTCCTCGAGCGCGCCGGGCAGCGCGGCGTTGCCCTTGGCCGCGATGCCGACATTCATCGGCAGGCCGTCGACGGCGCGCAGCATCATCTCGATATGCCAGGGGCCGGGCGTGCAGGTGGTCGCGAAGGTGCCGTGCGAGGGGCCGGTGCCGCCGCCGATCAGCGTCGTCATGCCGGCCATCAGCGCGTCCTCGAACTGCTGCGGGCAGATGAAATGGATGTGGCTGTCGATGCCGCCGGCCGTGACGATCCTGCCCTCGCCGGCGATCACGTCGGTGCCGGGGCCGATGACGATCGTCACGCCGGGCTGGATGTCCGGATTGCCGGCCTTGCCGATCGCCGCGATGCGGCCGTCGCGGATGCCGATATCGGCCTTCACGATCCCCCAATGGTCGAGGATCACGGCGTTGGTGATGACGGTGTCGACCGCGCCCTCAGCCCGCGTCGCCTGCCCCTGCCCCATGCCGTCGCGGATCACCTTGCCGCCGCCGAACTTCACCTCCTCGCCATAGGTGGTGAAGTCCTTCTCGACCTCCAGGAACAGCTCGGTATCGGCGAGGCGCACCTTGTCGCCGGTCGTCGGGCCGAACATCGCGGCATAGGTCTGGCGCGGAAGACGCACGGGCATGGATCACTCCGGTCGGCGCTGGGGCGGGGTCTCGGGCGGGGTTTCGGATGGCGCGTTCTCCAGCGGATCGGCTGGCAGCGCGTTTTCTAGCGGATCGGCTGGCGGCGCGTTCTCTAGCGGATCGGCTGGCGGCGCCTTGGCCTTCGGCCTGGCGGGCCTCTTCTTCGCCTTCGGCTTGCGGCGGGCGGCGGCGCGGGGCGCGGCTTCCTGCATCATCTCGAGCTGGATCTGCTGGATCTCGGCGAGGCGCTGCCATTGCCGCATGACCAGATGGTCCATCTTCTCGTGCAGGTGCCGGATCTCCAGCTCCGCCTTGAGGTTCACCTGGTAGTCGTTGTTGGAGCGGGCGCGGTCCTTCGCCTCCTGCCGCTTCTGGCTCATCATGATGATCGGCGCCTGCACGGCCGCGAGGCACGAGAGCACGAGGTTGAGCAGGATGAAGGGATAGGGATCGAAGGCCTTGCCCTCGCCCTCCCAGGCGTTGACCGCCATCCAGACGATCAGGATCAGCGCGAAGCTGGTCAGGAACGCCCATGAGCCGCCGAAGGTCGCGAGCATGTCGGAGAGGCGCTCGCCGAGCGTGCGCTTCTCGTCGAATTCGTCCTCGACATTCTCCGCGATCGTCTCCTGGCGGGCGATGCTCTCGGCGACCTCGCGGTCGAGGTCCGAATACTCGCCGTGCTCCTCGCGCAGGATCTCCTCGACATAGCGGGTGCGGTAGCGCGCCAGCTCCTTGGCGCTGACCTGGCTCGCATCGTCGAGATCGGGATAGTCGAGCTTGATGCGCTCGGCGAGCGCGGGGCGCAGCGTGCCGATCGCGACGAGGTTCTTGCGTGCCACCTCGGCGCCGCTGATCGCGCAGATGCCGCGCTTGCCGCGCCCGCCATTCTCGGCGGGCTCGGCGGCGGGCGGATCGACGCGATCGGCCGCGCTCATAGCGCCCCCATCACCTTCTGCTGGAAGCCGTATACCTTGCGGTCGCCGGCAAGCGCCACGAGCGTCACCTTGCGGCTCTGGCCAGGCTCGAAGCGCACCGCGGTGCCGGCCGCGATGTCGAGGCGCATGCCGCGCGCCCTGGCGCGGTCGAAGGCAAGCGCCGCGTTGACCTCGAAGAAATGATAGTGGCTGCCGACCTGGATCGGCCTGTCGCCCGTATTGGCGACGTCGAGCGTCACGGTCTCGCGCCCCTCGTTGAGGGTGATGTCGCCTTCGCGCGGCAGGATCTCGCCGGGGATCATCTCACGCCCCCGCCAGCAGCCACAGGCCGGCCAGCGCCGTGAGGCCGCCGGCGATCCGGGCGATCAGCCCGCCGCGCGCCAGGCGCGCCAGACCGAGGCCTACGGCGAGGCCGGCGCCATGCAGCAGCGCGGTGGCGATCGCGAAGCCGGCCATGAACGGCCAGGCACCGGCCGCGCCGAGCTCGCCGCCATGCGCATAGCCGTGGAACAGAGCGAAGACGCCGACCAGCGCCATGCCGGCGGGCACCGGCACGCGCAGCGCGACCAGCGCGAGAAGGCCGAGCACGACGACCGAGGCGGCGACCGCCGGCTCGACGAAAGGCAGGCCGACATTCATCAGGGCGAGCGCGAAGCCGGCCATCATCGTGACGAGGAAGGCGGCCGGCACCGCCCAGAGCGCCCGCCCGCCGAGCAGCGCCGCCCAGAGGCCGACGCCGACCATCGCCAGCACATGGTCGAGGCCGAAGAACGGATGCGACAGGCCGGCCGCGAAGGAGCCGTGCTCGGCCGGGTTCAGATGCGCGAAGGCCGGCGTCGCGGCAAGGCTCGCGGCGGCGGCGACGGCGATGGTGAGGGAACGGGATTTCATAGCTGACTCCTGTGGTATTCGGTCGCGGTGCCGGCGCCGAGCATCCTCCGGATAGGAACTAACCCTCTTCCGTCATGGCCCGGTTTATCCGGGCCAT
>JBDHTH010000499.1:0-3015 GCA_039808545.1 Phreatobacteraceae bacterium
GCCTTACCACTTGGCTACGCCCCAACGGCCCGGCCATGCGGCGCGAGCGGGCCGTTGATAGACAAGCGCGGGAAGCGGCGCAACTGCTGTCGTGCGCCGGATCGGCTATGATCCATGGCATCATGGGCACCGGACGAACGCGATGACGCTGAGACCGCCGAAAATCCTCGCGCCGAAGCCGACGATCGAGGGCGCCCACGCGGCGCTGCATTACGAGATCGCGCAGGAGCAGGCCTCGACGCTCGGGCGGCTCGGGCGGCAGCTCGAGACGACGCTGGCAGCGCTCGCGGCCTTCGATGAAGCGCGAGGCCGCGAGGCGCTCGACGAGACGGCACGCCAGGAGCGGAGACAGTATGTCGCCGAGGCCGGCAAGGCGCTGTGGCATTTCGTCATCCAGCGCGAAGCGCTCGGCTTTCGCGACAGCGCCCGGATCCTGCGCGACTACAAGGTGCCGAACGAGGTGCGCGACCGGATGGGCATGCTTTGAAGCACACTTGGCGTTCAAGCATGATCTTGTCCGAAAACCACTTCCCACTTTTCGGGATCATGCTTTAGCCGGTATTGCGCAGGCCTGCCGCGATGCCGTTGATCGAGATCAGGATGCCGCGGCGCGCCTTCTCGTCGGTCTGGCCGGAGCGCCAGCGGCGCAGCAGCTCGACCTGGAGGTGGTTGAGCGGCGCGATATAGGGAAAGCGATGCATCACCGACAGCGCCAGCGCCGGATTGTCGACGAGGCGTTCGGCGTGGCCGGTGATCGCGGTCAGCGCATCGACGGTAGCGCCGAACTCCGCCTCGATGCGGGCGAGGATGCGCGCCGCGAGCGCCTTGTCGGGCACGAGGCCGGCATAGCGGCGGGCGATGCCGATATCGGCCTTGGCGAGCACCATGTCCATGTTCGAGATCAGGGCGCGGAAGAACGGCCATTCGGCGTTCATGCGCTTCAAGAGCGCCGTGCGCGCGGCCGGCGCCTCGGCGGTGAAGTGCGACACCGCCGCGCCGAAGCCGAACCAGCCCGGCAGCGCCAGCCGGCTCTGGCCCCAGGAGAAGCCCCAGGGGATGGCGCGCAGGTCTTCGATGGAGCGCGTCGCCTTCCGCGAGGCCGGGCGCGAGCCGATATTGAGCTGCGCGATCTCGCTGATCGGGGTGGCGGTGAAGAAATAGTCGGTGAAGCCCTCGGTCTCGTAGACGAGGGCGCGATAGGCCGCCATCGACAGGCGCGACAATTCGGCCGCCGCGTCGAGGAACTCCTGCGGCGCCGGCGCCGCGGGCTTCAGCAGCGTCGCCTCCAGCGTCGCGGCGAGCAGCGTCTCGAGGTTGCGGCGGCCGATCTCCGGATTGGCGTATTTGGCGTTGATCACCTCGCCCTGCTCGGTCAGGCGGAGCTGGCCCTTCACGGTGCCGGCCGGCTGCGCGAGGATCGCCTGGTAGCTCGGTCCGCCGCCGCGCCCGACCGTGCCGCCGCGGCCGTGGAAGAGGCGCAGCGTCAGGCCGGGCTTGGCCTCGAAGAAGCGCACCAGGGCGGTGGAGGCGCGATAGAGCTCCCAGTTGGAGGTGAAGTAGCCGCCATCCTTGTTGCTGTCGGAATAGCCGAGCATGATGTCCTGCTCGCCGCCCGAATGGCGGATCAGCGCCTCGATGCCGGGCTCGTCGTAGAAGCCGCGCATGATGCTCTCTGCGGCGCGCAGGTCGTCGATCGTCTCGAACAGCGGCACCACCACCAGATCGACCTTCGGGCTCGGCGCACCGGCGGCCGAGAGCGTGCCGGCCATCAGCCCGCATTCCTTCTGGAGGAGCAGCACCTCCAGAAGGTCGCTGACCGTCTCGGTATGGCTGATGATGTAGTGGCGGATCGCCTCCGGGCCGTATTCGGCGCGCACCTGACGGGCCGCCTCGAGCACCGCCAGCTCGTCCTCGGTCCCGGCCGCGTAGGCGGCGCCGCGCACCCTGAGCGAGCGCGGCTCGGCGAGCAGGGCCAGCAGCAGCTTGCGCTTGGCCTCCTCGGCGAGGGCCGCGTAGTCTGGCTCGATGCGCGCGACCTTGAGGAGGTCGGCGATCGTCGCCTCGTGCTTGTCGGAGCTTTGCCTCAAGTCGATCGTCGCGAGATGGAAGCCGAACACCTCGGCGGCGCGGATGAGCGGGGCGAGGCGGCGCGCGACGAGGATCGCACCGTGATGGGCGCGCAGCGAATCGGCGACGATGCGCAGATCGGCCGCGAAGTCGCGGGCGCTTCGATAGGGCTCGCTCGGCGCGACGGCATGGCGCAGCGCCTCGGTGCCGGTCAGCGCCTTCAGCGTCGCGGCGAGGCGCCCATAGACGCCGACCAGGGCGCGGCGATAGGGCTCATCGGCACGGTGGGCGCTCGTATCGCCGGATTTCTCGGCCAGCTCCTGCAGCGCCTCGGTGCAGCGCACGAGCTCGGTCGAGACCGGCAGCTCGGCGCCGAGGCTGTGCACCTCGGTCAGGTAGTGGCGCAGCACCGTCTCGGCCTGGAGGCGGATGGCGGTCAGGAGCGTCTCGGCCGTGACGTTCGGGTTGCCGTCGCGGTCGCCGCCGATCCAGCTCCCCATGCGGAAGAAGGCGGGCGGACGCTGGCCCAGCAGCTCCTCCAGCTCGCCGTAAAGGCTCGGGATCTGCTCCAGGAAGGTCGAGCGGTAGTAGGAGAGGACGTTCTCGATCTCGTCGCGCACAAGCAGCTTGGAATTGCGCAGGAGCCGCGTCTGCCAGAGCTGGGCGACGGCGGCGCGCAGGTCGCGCTCGTTGCGCTCGCGCGCCTTGCGGCTGGCGAGGCCCGGCCGGGCCGCCAGCAGCTCCGCGACGGCGCGCTCGGCGTCGAGGATGCTCTTGCGCTGCACCTCGGTCGGGTGGGCGGTCAGCACCGGCGAGACATAGCTGCGCGAGAGCGCCCGCTCGATCGCGGCGGTGCCGATGCCGGCCCTGACGAAACGCTCGAAGCTCTTCGCCAGGCTGCCGTCGCGATGCTCCTCCCGCGCCTCCAGATCCGCCACCTGCCGCAAT
>JBDHTH010000500.1:0-3009 GCA_039808545.1 Phreatobacteraceae bacterium
AAGTCGTTGGTCTGCGCCTGGTTGACCTGGCTGGCGAGATCGCCCGTCGCCGGATTGGTCGCGGCGGCCGGATTGGCGGCCGGCGTCCTGGCGCCGCCGAACAGGCTGCCGATGCTGTTCATCAAAAGCGCGCCGCCCGCGACGCCTGCCGCCATCGCGGCCGCGTTGCGCAGGAAGCCGCCGCCGGGGGAGGGCTGCTGCGGCTGCGGCGCCATGCCGGCCTGCGGAAAGTTGCCGGGCTGGTTCTGCTGCGGATAGCCCTGCGGCATGCCCATGGCGCCCGGACGCTGGCCCCAGGGGCTCGGCGCCGGTCCGCCGGGATCGTAGCCGCCCGGCTGCTGCCCCGGATAGCCGCCCGGCGCCTGCGGATACGCGCCGGGCGCATGCCCCGGCGCCTGGCCGGGATAGCCGCCCGGCTGGAAGGCCGCCGGCTGGCCGCCCGGATTATAGCCCGGATACCCGCCCGGACGCGGCTGCTGGCCCCAGGGAGCGGCGCCCAAAGGCGCGGCGCCCGGCGCCTGCGGCTGGCCCGGATTGTAGCCCGGATAGCCGCCCGGCGGCTGTCCATAGCGGTCGTCCTGCGGCTGGGCATAGCGGTCGTCGGGCCGCTGGCCGTAGGGGTTCTGCGGCTGGCCGCCCGGCGCGAAATTCGCCGCCTGCGGTCCGCCGGCGCGCGCCACCTGCTGCTCGAGCTCGCGGATGCGCTGGTCGGCCGCCCGGAGCGCCTGGTCCTGCACGATCATGGACTGCGCCATCACATAGGGCGCGTAGGGCTGCATCCGGACCTGCTCGTTGATGAAACGTTCGGCCTCCGCGTCACGCTCTGCATTCGCGGCCTGACGCATGCGGTCGAACACGCCGGCAATCAGATTGCGTTCCTCAGGGGTCATCGACATCCTCCATACGGCCCGGCGGGCCGCGACGGGGGAAATGTGGGGCGCGACCGCGTCCTGCGCAATGCCCGCCTGCGCGAATCGCAAGGCCGGCGTTGCGGCGTCAGGACGCGACGCGCGTCCAGGGCGGGAACGGGTCCGGCATGGCGCGGTAGCGCGACGGCTCGAAGCGGCTCATGCGCGCATGGCCGACGAGGCATTCGTCGAGCGCCGTGCGCATCGACGCCTCGTCGAGGCCGGTGCCGATGAAGACCAGCTCCTGCCGGCGGTCGCCCCAGGGATGCGTCCAGTGCCGGTTGATCAGCTTCAGCCAATCCGCCTCGCGCGGCCAATGCGTCTTCGGCACGGCCGCCCACCAGCGGCCCATCGGGGCGATGCGGCAATTGGCGCCCGCGATCGACAATTCGCCCGCCCAGTCGGGGCGCGTCGCCAGCCAGAAATGCCCCTTGGCGCGGATGAGACCCGGCCATGTGCGCGCGACGAACGCTTGGAACGCCGCCGGCGCGAAGGGGCGGCGGGCGCGGTAGACGAAGCTCGATATCCCGTATTCCTCGGTCTCGGGCGTGTGCTCGTGCGGGGCGTAGAGCTCCTTGAACCAGAGCGGGTGGCGGCTCGCCTTCTCCTCGTCGAAGAGGCGGGTGTCGAGGACGGCATCGAGCGGGGCACGGCCGAAATCGGCGTCGATGATGCGGGCATCGGCGTTGAGGCCGCGCACGACGCTGCGGCACAGCGCAAGTTGCTCCGCACTGACATCGCTCGCCTTGTTGATGACGACGACGTCGGCGAATTCGATCTGCTCGACGAGGAGGTCGACCAGCGTGCGCTCGTCATCCTCTCCGGCCCGCTCGCCGCGATCCGCGAGGAGCTCCTGCGAGCCGTAGTCCGACAGGAGGCTCGTCGCGTCGACCACCGTCACCATCGTGTCGAGCCGGGCGACGTCCGAGAGGGATTGCCCGTCCTCGTCGCGGAACGAGAAGGTCGAGGCGACGGGCAGCGGTTCCGCGATGCCGGTGCCCTCGATCAGCAGATAGTCGTATCGCCCCTCGCCGGCGAGGCGGCGCACCTCGGCGAGCAGGTCGTCGCGCAAGGTGCAGCAGATGCAGCCATTGGTCAGCTCGACGAGCTTTTCCTCGGTGCGCGAGAGATCGGCGCCGCCGGCGCGGACGAGGTCGGCATCGATATTCACTTCGCTCATGTCGTTGACGATGACCGCGACGCGGCGGTCCTCGCGATTATTCAGGATATGGTTGAGCAAGGTGGTCTTGCCGGCGCCGAGGAAGCCGGACAGGACGGTGACGGGCAGGCGGTCAGGCATATCTGTCTCACATAATTGATATGTTATAACGTAACATAATCGAAGACTCATTGGCAATCACCGGGACCCGATCTTCAAGTCGTCGAGCCAGAGCGGTCCGCCGGCCGACGCGCCTTTCGCGCCCCGGCATTCTGATCCCGTTTTTTCAGGGAGGTTACCGATCAGATGGCTTCATCTGGTCGGAGGCCCTTCAGCGCCGCCCGAACAGCCGCTCGATATCGGTGAGCTTCAGCGCGACATAGGTCGGCCGGCCGTGGATGCATTGGCCGGCATTCTCGGTGCGCTCCATGGCGCGCAGCAGCGCGTCCATTTCCTCCGGCTTGAGCCGCCGTCCGGCCCGCACCGAGCCGTGGCAGGCCATCGAGGCCGCGACCGCCAGCAGCCGCCTTTCGAGCGGCAGGGCGCTGTCGGTCTCCGCGAGAGTTTCGGCGATGTCGCGCACGAGGCCCGCCGCATCCGCCGTGCCGATCAGCGCCGGCGTCTCGCGCACCAGCACGGCGCCGGGGCCGAGCGCCTCGACGACGAGGCCGACGCGCTCGAGCTCGCCGCGCGCCGCCTCGAGCCGGTCGACATCGCTCGCATCGAGCTCCACGACCAGCGGCACCAGCAGCCCCTGCCGCTTCACCCCGTCGCGCGCGAGGCCTCGCTTCAGATCCTCGTAGACGAGCCGCTCATGCGCCGCGTGCTGGTCGATCAGTAGGAAGCCGTCGGCGGTCTGCGACAGGATGTAGGTGTCGTGAAGCTGGGCGCGCGGCACGCCGAGCGGCTGCTCCGGCGCGGGCGCGGGCGCTGGCGGCGCGG
>JBDHTH010000501.1:0-2985 GCA_039808545.1 Phreatobacteraceae bacterium
CGGGCCGAATTGGCGGCCGTGAAGGCGGCGCGGATCGCGCCGAGGCTGCCGGCGTCGATCACGCCGCCCGGCAGCGGCACCGCGATGTCGTGCATCTGGCCGACGAGGCGCATGTCGGCGGAGCGCTCCACCGCGATGTCGTCCGGCTTCACGCCGGCCTCGACGAGATGCTTGCGGCCCTCCGCCTCCAGCTCGGCGAGAAGGGCATTGACGCTTCCGGCGTCGAAGCCTTCCGAGAACTCCACGGGGAGCGAGCGCGCCATGTCGAAGGAGAGCGGCGCCGCGAGGAAGCCGAGCGCCGAGGCCGCGCCCGAGGCCGGCGGGATGATCACCTGGCGGACGCCGAGGACGCGCGCCACGTCGACCGCATGCGCGGGGCCGGCGCCGCCGAAGCCGACCATCGCGTAGCGGCGCGGATCCTTGCCCTTCTCGACGAGATGCACGCGGGCAGCCGCGCCCATGCTCTCGACCACGACCTTGTGGATGCCCCAGGCCGCCTCCTCGATCGACAGGCCGAGCGGCGCCGCCACCGTCGAGACGGCCTTGCGGGCGGCGTCGAGGTCGAGCGCCATGCGCCCGCCGAGGAAGAAGCCGGGATCGTAATAGCCGAGCACCAGATTGGCGTCCGTGACGGTCGGCTTCGTGCCGCCCATGCCGTAGCAGGCCGGGCCGGGATCGGAGCCGGCCGAATGCGGGCCGACCTTCAGGAGCCCAACCTCGTCGATCGCCGCGATCGAGCCGCCGCCCGCGCCGATCTCGATCATGTCGATGACCGGCGCCTTGATCGGCAGGCCCGAGCCCTTGGCGAAGCGGTTGACGCGGCCCGCTTCCAGCATCGGCGCGATCTCGGCGCGGCCATCCTCGATCATGCAGGCCTTGGCGGTGGTGCCGCCCATGTCGAACGAGATGACGTCCCTATGGCCCGCGAGCTCGCCGAACAAGGCGGTGGCGAGGCCCCCGCCGGCCGGGCCGCTCTCCAGCAGGCGGATCGGGAAGGTGCGCGCCGTCTCGGGCGAGACGAGGCCGCCGGCCGAGTGCATCAGCCGCAGCACGCCGCGGAAGCCGCGCGCCGCGAGCTCGCGCTCCAGCCGCTCCAGATAGCGCTGCATCAGCGGCTGCACATAGGCGTTGGCGGCCGTGGTGACGAAGCGCTGGTACTCCCAGATCTCGCCGACCACCTCGCTCGACAGCGAGACCGCGAGCTTCGGGCAGGCCTCGCGCACGATGCGGCCCGCCTCGCGCTCATGCGCCGGGTTGCGGTAGCTGTTGAGGAAGCCGATGGCGATCGCCTCGCAGCCGGCCTTTTCGAGCTCCCTGGCGGCCTTGCCCACCGCGTCGGCGTCGAGCTGCGTGACGACGCGGCCGTCGCGGTCGACGCGCTCGGCGACCTCCAGGCGCAGTTCGCGCGACACCAGCGGGTCCGGGAAGGTCAGGAACAGGTCATAGATGTCGTAGCGCTGCTCGGTCGCCATCTCGAGGATGTCGCGGAAGCCCTTGGTCGTGATCAGGCCGAGCTTGGAGCCCTTGCGCTCGATCACCGCATTGGTGACGAGCGTCGTGCCGTGGACGATGTCGCCGATATCGGCGAGCGAGATGCCCGCCATCGCGACCAGCTCGCCGAGGCCGATCAGCGCGGCTTCGGACGGATCATGCGGGGTGGTGAGCCGCTTGTGCAGCCGGACCGAACGGCTTTCCTGATCGTAGAGGATGAAATCGGTGAAGGTGCCGCCGATGTCGAAGCCGATGCGCCAACGATTGCTCAAGAGGGTCTACTCCGCTGCTGGAAATCTCACGGGAATGAACTGAGGGTCCTTGGTCAGCGCCGCGATCCGGGCGGCGCGCTCGCCGAGCGAGCGGATGATGAAGGCGCGTTCCTCGGGCGTGACGGTCGCGGCCGGGAACGACACGCAGAGCGCCACCGTGTCGCCGGTCGCAGGATCGCCGACCGCGACCGAGATCGCGCCGACGCCGCGCACCGCCTCGTCATGCGATTCCGCGTAGCCGCAGCCCCGCACGGCCGCGAGGCGCGCCAGCAGCTCGTCGATCGTCTGCGGCGCGGTCGGCGAAGGCGGTACGAAGCCGCGCGCGTAGAGGCTTCGGATCTCGGTGTCGGGGAGCCGCGCCAGCAGGGCCCGGCCGGTGCTGCTCGCGAAGGCCGCGATCCGGCCGCCGATCTCGGTGACGACGCGCAGCGGCTGGCGGCCCGGATGGGCCGTGACGCCGAGGATGTCGGTGCCCTGCCGGACGCTGACATAGCCGGTGTGCCCGACCTTGCCGGCGACCTCGGCGACGATCGCGTCGGCGCGCTCGATCAGCGTCATGGAGAAGCGGAAGACCTGCCCGGCCTGGTGCAGCAGGACGCTCGGCCGATAGCGCTTGGTCTCGCCGATGGTTTCCAGGAGACCGGCGTCGCGCATCGCCCTCAAGAGGCGCGAGGCGTTGCTCTTGGGCATGCCGAGCAATGTCACGAGATCCGTCACCGTCACGTCGTGACGGGTGCTGGAGAAACAACGCAGCACGTCCGCGGCACTCTCCAGGATCGACATGCGCGGCATCCATGAAGTTCCATAAAATGGAACTTAAGTTGCGATAAACGGGAAAGTATATGAAAATGCCGTAAAGTCAAGCCGGATCGCCCACCGCGAGGCCAATCGCGGCGGGCGAAAAACAGGACGTGCCGGGGTGTTGAACGACGCGCCGCGGCGCGCCGTGCTCAGAAGCGGTAGAAGCGTTGCGCGGTGCCGCCGAAGATCGCTTCGGCGCCGTTCGTGCCGACGAGCGTCCTGGCAGCCGCGAGCCAGGCGTCGTAGCTGCCGTTGCGCTCCAGCACCGGCCAGTCGCTCGCCCACATCAGCCGGTCCGCGCCGAAGGCCGCGAACAGGATGTCGGCATAGGGCCGGAAGGTTTCGACCGTCCAGCCCGGCGCCGCGCGGGTCGGCATCGCCGAGAACTTGCAGAACGCCGAAGTATTGCGCGCGAGCCAGG
>JBDHTH010000502.1:0-2984 GCA_039808545.1 Phreatobacteraceae bacterium
CGGCGTGCCGATCGCCATCGAGCTCGATCCGCATTGCAACCTGACCATCGAGCGCTGCCGCCTCGCCGACATCATCGTGCTCTTCAAGGAATATCCGCATATCGACTTCGTCGAGCGCGGCGAGGAGCTTCTCGACATGCTGCTCGCCACGATCCGCGGCGAGATCCGGCCCGTGAAGTCGCTCTGGGACTGCCGTCTCATCCAGAACTTCCCGACGACCCGCCAGCCGATGCGCGGCTTCGTCGACAAGATCATGACGATGGAACGCAAGGACAAGATCCTGTCGATCTCGATCGGCCACGGCTTCCAGTCGGCCGACATGCCGGAATCGGGCGCGCGCATCCTGGTCGTCACCGACGACGCCAAGGCGCATGGCGATGCGGTCGCGGAAGCGCTCGGGCGCGAGCTCTGGGCGATCAAGGACGTCTCCGATCCGCCGCATCTGGAGCCTGGCGAGGCCATCGAGGCGGCGCTGAAAGCCTATCGCGACAAGCCGATCGTCATCGCCGACACGACCGACAATGCCGGCGGCGGCGCTCCCTCGGACAACACCACCTTCATCCGGGAATTGCTGGCGCGCGGCGTCACGGGAGCGGCGGTCGGGCCCGTCTGGGACCCGGTCGCGGTCCGCTTCTGCCACGATGCCGGGCTCGGCGCGAAGCTGCCGCTGCGCTTCGGCGGCAAGGCCGCCAAGGCCTCCGGCCCGCCGGTCGACGCCGATGTCGAGATCATCGGCCTGTCGGAGAATGGCAGCCAGACCTTCGGTGGCGGCAAGGTGCCGCTCGGCGCCACGGCCGCGATCCGCGCGGGCGGCGTCGAGGTGGTGCTGATCACGACCAGAGCCCAGGCGATGGGGCTCGACCTCTTCAGCCATCTCGGCATCGATCCGGCCGCGAAGAAGATCCTGGTCGTCAAGTCGAACCAGCATTTCCACGCCGCCTACGCGCCGATCGCCGCCGACGTGCTCTATGCCGACGGCGACGGACCGATGGTGCGCAACGTCCTCAAGCTCGACTACAAGCGCATCGCCCGGCCGATCTGGCCGTTTGACGCGGTGGTGCACCCGAAATTGCTGCTGTGATCGCAGCGGCGGCTTTACGCCGCCGATTTGAACACGTCTAATCGGTGGTCACTTGAGGGAGACGCAGCATGGCAAGCACACGCCGCACGGTCCTGAAAGTTGGCCTCGCCACGGCGGCGTCGGGCTGAGCCGATGTTCGCCTATATCGTCAGGCGCCTTTTCTCGACCTTGATCGTGATGGCGATCGTCGGGATCTTCGTGTTCCTGCTGCTGCATCTCTCGCCGGGCGATCCGGCCGCCATCATCGCGGGCGACAACGCCACGCAAGACCAGATCGACGGCATCCGCAACAAGCTCGGTCTCAACGATCCCCTTCCCGTTCAGTTCCTCCGCTGGGCCGGCCGCGCCGTGACCGGGGATCTCGGCGTCTCGATCTTCTCGAACACGCCGGTGCTGGCCCTCGTCGCGCAGCGCCTGGAGCCGACCATCTCGCTCGCGCTCACGACGCTGTTCGTGGCGATCTCGATCGCCATCACGCTCGGCGTGCTGGCGGCCTGGAAGGCCGGGACCTGGGTCGACCGGTCGCTGATGGCCTTCTCGGTGCTGGGCTTCTCGGTGCCGGTCTTCGTGGTCGGCTACATCCTCATCTACTTCTTCGCGATCCAGCTCCGCTGGCTGCCCGTCCAGGGCTACACGGCGATCTCCGAGGGGCTCTGGCCCTGGGCCCGCCACCTGATCCTGCCCTCGGTGGCGCTCGGCATGGCCTATGTCGCGCTGATCGCCCGCATCACCCGCGCCTCGATGCTGGAGGTGCTGGCCGAGGACTATATCCGCACCGCCAAGGCGAAGGGCGTCGCCACGCGGCCGATGCTGATCCGCCACGCGCTGAAGAATGCCGGCGTGCCGATCGTCACCGTCATCGGCATCGGCGTCGCGCTGCTGATCGGCGGCGTGGTGATCACCGAGACGGTGTTCAACATTCCCGGCGTCGGCCGCCTCGTCGTCGACGCGATCTCCAAGCGCGACTACCCGATCATCCAGGGCGTGATCCTGCTGTTCTCGGGCGTCTACGTCCTCGTCAACCTGATCGTCGACCTCACCTACACCCTCCTCGATCCGCGGATCCGCTACTGATGGCCGACATTGCGCTCAGCGACCTCAGCCCGCCCCGCCCCGCCAAAACGCGCCGCGCCAGGCTCTGGCGCTTCGCGCGCCGCAACCCGACCATGGTGCTCGGCGCCGTCATCCTCGCGGTAATCATCCTTCTGGCGATCTTCGCGCCGCTCTTCGCCGGCGATCCGGTGACGATGTCGCCGGCCCGCCGCCTCGCGAGCCCCTCGGCGACCTACTGGCTCGGCACCGACCATCTCGGCCGCGACGTCTTCGCCCGCACCGTCTACGGCGCGCGCATCTCGCTGATCGTCGGGCTGACGGTGGCGATCCTCTCGGTCGCGATCGGCCTCGCGATCGGCCTGCTCTCCGGCTATTTCCGCGCCGTCGAGGCCGTCGTCATGCGGCTCATGGACGGGCTGATGGCGATCCCCTCGATCCTGCTCGCCATCGCACTCGTCTCGCTCACCAAGGCGAGCGTCGGGCTCGTCATCATCGCGATCACCATCCCCGAGATCCCGCGCGTCGTGCGCCTCGTGCGGGCCGTCGTGCTGGCGGTGCGCGAGCAGCCCTATGTGGAGGCGGCGATCGCCGGCGGCGCCCGCACCTCGAAGATCATCATCCGCCATATCCTGCCGAACACCATCGCGCCGCTGATCGTGCAGTCGACCTATATCTGCGCCTCCGCGATCCTGGTGGAGGCCTCGCTCTCCTTCCTCGGCGCCGGTACTCCGCCCGAAGTGCCGACCTGGGGCAACATGATCGCCCTGAGCCGACTCTACATCGCGCGCGCGCCCTGGACGATCTTCGCGCCGGGCCTCGCCCTCGCGCTGGTGGTGCTCGCCGTGAACCT
>JBDHTH010000503.1:0-2981 GCA_039808545.1 Phreatobacteraceae bacterium
GCCGCCGTCACGACGTTCGAGCGGATGCCAGCCTCCGCAAGATCAAGCGCCACGGCTCGCGCGAAACCCACGGCCGCGAGCGCGATAGCCGATCCGGCGGCGTTGTCGGCGGCACCGAAGACGCCATCGGCCGGCCGGATATGGACGATGGCGCCGCGCCGGCGCGCGAGGAAGCCGGGCGTCAGGGCGCGGGTCAGTCCATAGGCGAGACGCATGTCGCCGCCGAGCGCGGCCGGAAACGCGTCATCGTCGCCGGCATCGATCGCAAAGCGCGGCGCGGGGGCCTGGAGGAGGACGAGCCCGTCCGGCGTGAAGCCGCCTTCTGCGAGGGTCCGCAGGAGCATGTCCGGCTGGGCGCCGTCCCAGACGAGGCCGTCTCCGGCCGGCTCGCGGGCCATGCGGACAGGAAGCGTGCGCCCGCCCGCCGCCTCGATCGCGGCCGCGACGGCCGCACGGGCGGCGAGGGAGCCGCCGGCGACGACGATTTCCCGGTCCTGAAGCATCGCGGGTATCCCTCCGGCGCCATTGCCGCGCCGGACCCTAGCGGCCCATGCCGCCCGAACAACCGCAATTCGCGGCGACTACGGTTGCAGGAATCGAAAAGGCGAACCCGTCAGCCGAAACGCTCGCGGAACAGCACCGTCAGGAAGTCCACGAAGGCGCGCACCTTCGCGGACATCCGCCGCGTCTGCTGATAGACTGCGTATATGCCGTTCTCGAACGCCCCGTAGCTCACGCGATACCCGGGCAGGATCGGCACGAGCGCGCCGCCCGCGATGTCTTCGCGCACCGACCAGTCGGGCATCAGCACGATGCCGGTGCCCGAAAGGGCAAGGGTGCGAAGCGCCGGACCGTTATCGGTCTGGAACGACCCGTCGATCGGCACCTCGACGATCGATGCGTCGCCGGCGGCGAAGCGCCAAATGGTCCGTCCCATATGAAGGCGGTAGGTCAGGCAATTGTGTCGGGCGAGATCCTGCGGCTCGTGGATGGGCGGGGAGGCGGCGAGATAGGCCGGGGCCGCGCACAGCACGCGCTCGCTCGAGATCAGCTTCTTGGCGATCAGGGCGGAATCCTGCAATTGGCCGATGCGAATGTCGATATCGACGTTCTGCTCGACCAGGTCGATGACGTGGTTGGACATCATCAGGTCGACCTTCACCTCGGGATATTGCGCGAGGAAGCGCGGCATTGCAGGGACGATGAGCTGGTTGGCGATGAGGATGCGCGAATGCACGCGCAGCGTTCCCTTCGGCGCGCGCTGGAGCTGAGAGACGGCACTGTTCGCCTCGTCCATCTGGTTGATGATCTGCTCGGCGTGCCGGAAATAGATGGCGCCTGCCTCGGTCAGCGTCAGCTTGCGGCTCGAGCGGTTGAGCAGGCGGCTGCCGGTCACGTCTTCGAGGGCATTGATGTAGCGCGAGATCGATGCCGGCGACATCCCGACCTGCCGTCCCGCCGAGGACAGGCTTCCGCACTGCACCGTCATGACGAACATCCGCATGGCGCGAAAGGTGTCCAAGGTCCCTCCAGCATCCTTTCGATTTTCGCAAATTGTGATGCCGGAGCGATCGATTCAACCCAAATCGAGAGAGATCTTCCCGAAAACCGCAAAGGTGGCCGACGCGTCATGCATGTTCCGCACGCCGCCGGCCGATGCTACCCGCTTGCCGTCCGATCGCGGGCCGCGGCTCGGATCGAACCGGCGGCAGTGAAAGAGGTGACCATGGCGGGCGTGCTCGACGGCATCAGGGTGCTCGATTTCTCCCGCATCTTCGCCGGCCCCGCCGCGACGCAGGTGCTCGGCGATCTCGGCGCCGACGTGATCAAGATCGAGGAGCCCGGCCACGGCGACGACGCGCGCACCTTCGGCGTCACCCGCGAGACGATGGAGGCCTTTGGCGCCAGCCCATCCTTCCTCGCGCTCAACCGCAACAAGCGCAGCATGATCCTCGATCTGCGCCAGCCCGGCGCGCGCGCTCTCGCGGCGCGAATGGCGGGGGAATGCGACGTTCTCGTCCATAATTTCCGCCCCGGCGGAATGAAGAAGTTCGGCCTCGACTACGAGACGCTGGCGGCGGCCAATCCGCGCCTCGTCTATTGCGAGTTCTCGGCCTATGGGGACACGGGGCCGCTCGCCCATCTCGGCGCCAACGACGTCGCGCTGCAGGCCCATAGCGGCCTGATGAGCGTGACCGGCGAGGCCGAGCGCGGCCCGGTGCGCTGCGGCACAGCGGTCATCGACCTGCATGCGAGCCTGGCGCTGGTGTCGAGCATCCTCGCGGCGCTGCTGCATCGCGAGCGCAGCGGCCGCGGCCAGCGCGTCGAGACCTCGCTGCTGCGCTCCTCGGCCGACCTGATGAGCTATTTCTACGCCGAGTACTGGCTCGACGGCACGGTGCGCGAGCGCATGGGCACCGCCAACCATCTCAGCGTCCCGAACCAGGCCTTTCCGGCGCTCGACGGCGAGGTGATCATCATCGCGCCGGCCGACGACATGTGGCGGCGCTGCGCCGAGGCGCTCGACGCCGATTCGCTGCTCCGGCCCGAGTTCATGACCGCCTTCGACCGCCGCCGCAACCGCGACGCGCTGGTCGCCGCCCTCTCGGCCGTGACGGGGCGCATGCGCTGCGCCGATCTGGTCGCCAGGCTCGGCGCCGCCAAGGTCAACGTCTCCAAGGTCAACACGGTCGGCGAGGCGGCGAACGATCCGCAGCTGGCGGCGATCGGCGGCGTCATCGAGGTCGCGTCGCAGGGCCGATCGATGAAGGCGGTGGGAGCGCCCTTCACGATGAGCGAGACCCCGGCGAAGGTGCGCCTGCCGCCGCCGCGGCACGGCGAGCATGCCGAAGAGATTCTGGCCGGATTCGGGATCGCGCCGGCCGAGATCGCGGCCTTGCGTGCCGAAGGCGCGTTCGGCAAGCCGAAGCCCTGACAGCTCAACCGTGCAGGAACTGCAACGATGCTTGTCGCGATGTCCG
>JBDHTH010000504.1:0-2964 GCA_039808545.1 Phreatobacteraceae bacterium
AGCTTCTCGATCGAGAAGGGGCGCACCTTCTGCCTGGTCGGGGAATCGGGCTGCGGCAAGTCGATGACCTCGCTCGCCCTCATGGACCTGTTGCCGAAGGGCGCGAAGCGGCGGGCAACCGAACTCAAGCTCTCGGGGCGCTCGCTCAAGGAGCTCGGCGGGCGCGCCATGGCGGACATCCGCGGCGCCGACATGGCGATGATCTTCCAGGAGCCGATGACCTCGCTCAATCCGAGCTTCACGATCGGCGACCAGCTCACCGAGTCGCTGCGCCGGCACCGCGGCACGGCCCGCCGCGAGGCGGAGGCGCGCGCCGTCTCGATCCTGCGCACCATCGGCATCACGGCGCCCGAGAACCGGATGCGGCAATATCCGCACCAGCTCTCGGGGGGCCTGCGCCAGCGCATCATCATCGCGATGGCGATGATGTGCGATCCCTCGCTGATCATCGCGGACGAGCCGACCACGGCGCTCGACGTCACGATCCAGGCGCAGATCCTGCGGCTCCTGAAATCGCTGCAGGCCGAGTTCGGCATGGCGCTGCTGCTGATCACCCATGATCTCGGCATCGTCTCGCGCATGGCCGACGACGTGGCCGTGATGTATGCGGGCGAGATCGTCGAGACCGGCCCGGTCGACGCGATCTTCCGCGATCCGCAGCACCCCTACACGCGCGGGCTGATCGCCTGCCTGCCGAGCCGCGAGCGGCGGCGCGAGAGCGCGCGGCTCACCTCGATCCCCGGCACCGTGCCCTCGCTGGTCGGCGCCTTCACGGGCTGCGCCTTCCGCGAGCGCTGCGAGCTGGCGGTCGAGCGCTGCGCCGAGCCGGTGGTGCTGGAAGAATCCGCGCCCGGACGGGCGGTGCGCTGCGTCCGCGCCGGGGAACGGCTCACGGGAGCCGCCGCATGAGCGCGCCGATGCTCGAGGTCCGCGACGCCACCAAGATCTTTCCGGTCGCGCGCGGCCTGTTCCGGGCGGGCGCGACGCTGACGGCCGTCGACCGCGTATCGCTGAGCGTCGCGTCCGGCGAGGTGCTCGGCATCGTCGGGGAATCGGGCTGCGGCAAGACGACACTGTCGCAGATCATGCTCGGGCTGCTGAGCCCGACGAGCGGCACGGTTCAGATCGACGGCGAGCCGCTGGGCACGCTAGGGCGCCTCGATATCGCGCGGCGCGTGCAGCCGATCTTCCAGGACCCTTACTCGTCGCTCAATCCGCGCCAGACGATCGAGGAGATCGTCACCGTGCCGCTGATCGTGCACGGCATTGGCTCGGGCGCCGAGCGGGCGCGGCGCGCCGCCGAGATGCTCGACCTCGTCGGGCTGCCGGCGCGCTTCCTCGACCGGCTGCCCTCGCAGCTCTCGGGCGGGCAGCGCCAGCGCGTCGCGATCGCGCGCGCCCTGGTGCTGAAGCCGCGCCTCCTGATCTGCGACGAGCCGACCTCGGCGCTCGACGTGTCGATCCAGGCGCAGGTCCTCAACCTCCTCGCGGATCTGCGCGCCGAGCTCGGGCTGACCTTCGTCGTCATCAGCCACAACCTGTCGGTGGTCGAGTATTTCGCCGACCGCATCGCCGTGATGTATCTCGGCCGGGTCGTGGAGGAAGGGCCGGCGGCCGCGATCTTCGAGGCGCCGCGTCATCCCTACACCAAGGCGCTGATCGATTCGGCGCTGCCGATCGACCCGCATGGCGGCATTCCCGATCTCGGCCTCGGCCAGGCCTTTCCCGATCCGATGAACCCGCCGGCCGGCTGCGCCTTCAACCCGCGCTGCCCCGCGGTCCAGCCGGACTGCGCGGCCCGCGCGCCCAAGCTCGAGCCCTGCGGCGAAAGCCACGTCGCCTGCCTTTATCCGCTCGACCGCGCCGATGCGGTCCAGTCATCCGCCAGCTAAGAAGAGGGGACATCATGAAACACGGCTTCGCGTCGCTCAAAGCCCTCGGGCTCGCGGCAGCGCTCGCGCTGACCGCCGCCGGCCCGGCCCTGGCCGGCAAGAAGGACGACACGCTGCGCATCGTCTGGCGCGTCAGCGTTCCCAATCTCGATCCGCAGCACAACAACCTGCGCGAGGGCGTGGTCATCGGCCAGCTCATCTGGGACACGCTCGTCCACAAGAACCCCGACACCGGCGCCTTCGAGCCGCTGCTCGCCGAATCGTGGAAATGGCTCGACAACACCACGATCGAGTTCAAGCTGAAGCAGGGCGTGAAGTTCCACAACGGCGACGCCTTCGGCGCCGACGATGTGGTCTACACGCTCAACTACGTCGCCAATCCCGACAGCAAGATCTCGACGCCGGGCAACGGCAGCTGGATCGACAAGGCCGAGAAGGTCGACGATTTCACGGTCCGGGTGAAGCTGAAGAAGCCGTTCCCGGCCGCGATGGAATATTTCGCGATTCCGCTGCTGATCTACCCGGCGAAGTACCACGCCAAGGTCGGCCCCGAGGGGATGGGCAAGGCGCCGGTCGGCACCGGCCCCTACAAGGCGACGACGGTCGACGGCGTGAAGCGCTACCTCCTGGAGCGCAACGACGACGGCGTGCCGGGCAGCCCGAAGGGCAAGGCCAAGATCGGCAAGATCGAGATCCGCGCCGTCACCGATTCGGCGACCGAGGTGGTCGAGCTGCTGTCGGGCCGGGCCGACTGGATCTGGAAGTTCAACTCCGACCAGTTCGACAAGCTCAACGCCTTGCCGCGGATCTCGGCGACGCGCGAGGAATCGATGCGCATCGACTTCCTGCTGCTTGACGCGGTCGCGCCCGGCGACAATCCGCTCGCCAAGCAGAAGGTCCGCCAGGCGATCAACCATGCGATCGACCGGGAAAAATTCGTCAAGTTCCTGGTCCAGGGCAATGCCCGCCTGATCGATGCGCCCTGCTACCAGGGCCAGTTCGGCTGCGAGATGAGCGCCGCCGTCCGCTACCCCTACGATCCCGCCAAGGCCAAGGCGCTGCTCGCCGAGGC
>JBDHTH010000505.1:0-2961 GCA_039808545.1 Phreatobacteraceae bacterium
GGTCGCGGTGCCGGCGCCGAGCATCCTCCGGATAGGAACTAACCCTCTTCCGTCATGGCCCGGTTTATCCGGGCCATGACGGGGAAAAGCGTGGCGTGAGCTCATGGTGGCCGATTGGCTCTAACGGATCGGATTGTGGACGGTGACGAGCTTGGTGCCGTCCGGAAAGGTCGCCTCGACCTGCACGTCGTGGATCATCTCGGGGATGCCCTCCATCACCTGGTCGCGGGTCAGCACCTCGGCGCCGGCCCGCATCAGCTCGCTGACGGAGCGGCCGTCGCGCGCGCCCTCGACGACGAAATCGGTGATCAGCGCCACGGCCTCGGGATGGTTCAGCCGGACGCCGCGCGCGAGGCGCCGTCGCGCCACCTCGGCCGCCATGGCGACCAGCAGCTTGTCCTTCTCGCGGGGGGTGAGGTTCATGCGGCCTCCTACCAGCAGCGCGGCATGGGCCGCGATCGTAACAATTCGATGACGCGGATCGCCTGGTCGCGCAGGCGCGCCGGGTCGGCCGCCAGCATGCGCACCACCAGCAGCCCGTCGAAGACGCTCGCGCCGGCCGCGACGGCCTCGTCGGAGAGGCGCTCGCGCACGGGATCGAGCAGGCCGGCGCTCGCGGTGTCGTCGGCCAGCAGAATGGTCGCGAAGGCGCGCGCGCCGCCGCCGATCGCCGGCCGGTCGAGCCGCGCGAACAGCGGCCCCGCGAGATCGACCGCCTCGGCGAAGACCAGCCGACCACCGCGCCGGACGCGCCAGCGGTCTCTCAGCGAAGCCGCGCCGATGCGCTCGCCCATCGCAAGGCGGCCGAGCACCACCTGCTCGGCGAGCAGCAGGCGGGCGTCCGGCGCCATCTCGACCTCGATGCGACGCTCCGCCATCGCGCCGTCGAACAGGATCGATTCCTGCGGGATCCAGTCGAGCCGCGCCCCTTCGGCGAGGATAAGGCGGGTCGCGATCGTCGCCGGCACGCCGTCGGCGCGGTAGAATTTCTCGGCCGCCTGCGACGTGATGGCGACATCGGCGCCTGCCGCGAGCGCGAAGTCCTGCTGCAGCGCGTCGCCGCCCGTCATGCCGCCGCCGGTGTTGATCGTCACCGCGGTCAGGCCCCCGGCCTCCCAGGGAAAGCGCAGGCGAAACCCGTCCGCCTCGGTGACGGCGCGCGGATGGGTCACGGCCTCGCGCCGGGCGAAGCCTGCGGCCAGCCGGCCGCGCGTCCGGATCGCGCCGAGCGGATGGGCCGCGGCGCCGAGCCGGTCATCGGAGGATCTGCCAGGGGCGAGCACGGCCGGTTCCATCGGTGGGCGGAGAGGCATGAAACTGCCAGAGGCCGGCGCCGCTTAGCAACCGCCCGCGTGCCCGCCTCGCGGGCAAGCTTTGCCCATATCGTGGCCAGTTGCCGTCAATTGCGGCAGCGAACGGCTGACCGGGTCGGGCCTTGGTCGAATTGACAAAGCGCTCGGCGCATCGAACTCTCTGGCCACGGGCGCTTTGCGCGCCGATCCTTTCGCCGTTCGCCCGATCTCCGGGCGCAGCGCCGGACACCAGAACTCGGGGGACATCCATGACGTTTCGACACTTGCTCGTCGCCGCCGGCCTGCTCGCCGGCTCCGGCCTCGCGGCCGAGGCTCAGACGCTCGCGCCGAGCCCGACGCTCGACGCCATCAAGGCGCGCGGCAATCTCGAATGCGGCGTGCATCTCGGCCTGCCGGGCTTCTCCTTCGCCAACGACAAGGGCGAATGGTCGGGCCTCGACGTCGACTATTGCCGGGCGCTCGCGGCCGCCATCCTGGGCGATGCCACCAAGGTGAAGTTCACGCCGACCTCGGTGCAGCAGCGCTGGCCGGTGCTGCAATCGGGCCAGGTCGACATCCTCGCCCGCAACACCACCATCACCTTCTCGCGCAACGCCACGCTCGGCGTGAATTTCCAGGGCATCAACTTCTACGAGGGCCAGACCTTCATCGTGAAGGTGGCAAGCGGCGCCAAGGTGCCGAAGGACCTCGACGGCGCCACGCTCTGCGTCGCGGCCGGCTCGACCGAGGAGAAGAACGCGGCCGACTGGTTCAAGGAGCGGAACCTGAAGGTCACGATCATCAACTTCCAGAAGAACGACGACGCCATCGCGGCCTATGACGCGGGCCGCTGCGACGCCTACACGGCCGGCATCGGGGCGCTGGCGGGCCAGCGCATCAAGCTGAAGAACCCGGCCGACCACCTGATCATGAGCGAGACGATCTCCAACGATCCGCAGGGCCCGACCACCCGCTGGGGCGACGAGCGCTTCCAGCTCGTGGTGCGCTGGGTCATGAACGGCCTGATCGCGGCCGAGCTGCTCGGCGTCACCTCCAAGAACGTCGACGAGATGAAGAAGTCGCCGAACGGCGAGATCCGGCGCCTGCTCGGCGTGGAGGGCAATTTCGGCCAGATGATGGGCCTGTCCAACGACTGGATGTACAACGCCATCAAGCAGGTCGGGAACTACGCCGAGAGCTTCGACCGCACCGTCGGCAAGGATTCGCCGCTGAAGCTGGAGCGCGGCAAGAACGAGCTGTGGACCAAGGGCGGCGCGCTGTTCACCCCGCCGTTCCAATGAGCTGATCGGGTCGGATCGGCATTTGCGCGCCGCGCCGGCTCCCCCAAGCGTCATGCCCCGGTTTATCCGGGGCATCCACGACTTGAAGCGGATCGACCGGCCGCACACACGGATTCTCCGGCACAGAACCGGGTAGACGTCGGGCCATCCAAACGCCGAAAGTCGTGGATGGCCCGGATAAACCGGGCCATGACGACATAGCTTCAATCCTCGCGCCTCCGAGGTCGTCAGAAAGGTTTCGCGCCGCCGATGTCGATCTCCTCGCTCCTCTATGACAGGCGCGTCCGTGATGCGGTCTTCCAGGTCGGCGCCGTGGTGGTGCTGGTCGGGCTGACCGTCTATTTCATCCGGAACGCCTCGGAGAACCT
>JBDHTH010000506.1:0-2958 GCA_039808545.1 Phreatobacteraceae bacterium
TAGGTGACGATCAGCCCGGCCGCCTTCTCGAGCGGGAGATCGGCCGGCAGCTTGACGATGCGGTCGGCCGGCGCCGCCACCACCTCCCGCGCCGCGCCCCAGCCGACATAGCCGGCGACGCGGTCGCCGGGCGCGAAACCGGCGACGTCCTCGCCGACCGCCTTCACGGTGCCGGCGAATTCGGCCGAGGGCGAGAAGGGCGGCTCGGGCTTGAACTGGTACTTGCCCGCGACGATCAGCGTGTCGAAGAAGTTCAGCGCCGCATAAGCGACCTCGACCGCGACCTCGCCGGGGCCGGGCGCCGGCTCCGGAATATCGGCCAGCACCAGATCGTCGATGCCGGTCGTCGCCGTGCAGAGGATCGCCTTCATTCGCCCGCCTCGTTCGCGCCGCGCGGCCTGTCCGGGGCCGCGCCGGCCATTCTGCCGAAGATTCGGCTCAATGATAGGACCAGATCTTCGCGTTCGCGCCCCGATGGCGTAAACAGTCCGTTTACCCGGAACCGTCAGTTCTAACGGATTGCCGCTTCCCGTCTCGTCCAGCCCTGCCTATTCGTCGTGGTGCCCATGATCCCGTCGCGCAAATTCATCCCGTCGCGCCAATTTCCGTCGAAGGCGCTGCAAGGCGTTCTCCACGCCGCGCTCGCGCTGCTCGTCCTGGTCCTCTTCGCCGACAATGCGGATGCGCAGCGCCGACGCGCCCCGAAGCCCGAGCCGAAGGCCGAGACCAAGCCCCAGCCCGCCGCCGGCCCGTCGCTGATCGGCCAGTTCGGCGACTGGCGCGCCTATGTGACGCAGAGCGGCAAGCACAAGGTCTGCTACACGCTGGCCGCGCCCAAGAGCATGGAGCCGCGCCGGGTGAAGCGCGACAAGGTGTATTTCTTCATCTCGACGCGCCCGGCCGAGAACGTCCGCAACGAGACCAACGTGTTTGCGGGCTACACCTACAAGACCGGCACCGATGCGAGCGTCGAGATCGGCCCCACCACCTTCGCGATGTACACGCGCAACGACGGCGCCTGGATCAAGAACGCGGCCGACGAGCCGCGCCTGATCGAGGCGCTGCGCAAGTCGCGCGAGATGATCGTGAAGGGCACCTCCACACGCGGCACCAACACGACCGACCGCTACGTGCTGACCGGCCTGCCGCAGGCGCTCGACAAGATCGCGCAGGAGTGCCGCTGAGCGCGATGGCCTGACGGGCCGGAATCGCCATCATCGCGGCGATTCGTGCTATGATTCGCGCCTCGCGGCCCATCCCGCGAGGATTGCCGGGACCATGGCCCACGGATTCGCGTTCTTCGACACGCCGATCGGCTGCTGCGGCATCGCCTGGAGCGCCGACGGGGTTGCTTGGCTGCAACTGCCGATGGCCGATATCGGCGCCATGCGGGCGCGCATCCTCAAGGCCTTTCCGGATGCGCGCGAAGCGGCGCCCTCCCATCTTGCCCGCACCGCGATCCATGCGATCGGCCGCCTGCTCGGCGGAGAGAAGACCACGCTCGGCGAGATCGTCCTCGACGAAAGCGGCGTTCCGGCGTTCCACCGCCGCGTCTATGCGGTGACGCGGGCGATCGCGCCCGGCGAAACGCTCACCTATGGCGAGATCGCCCAGCGCGTCGGGGAGCCGGGCGCGGCCCGCGCGGTCGGCCAGGCGATGGGCGCCAATCCCTGGCCGATCATCGTGCCGTGCCACCGGGTGCTGGCCGCCAACGGCCGGCCGGGCGGCTTCTCGGCGCATGGCGGGCTCGCCACCAAGGAGCGCCTGCTGGCGATCGAGGGCGTGACGCTCAACAAGGCGCCGTCCTTCTTCGACTGGGATCCGGCGCTCGCCAGCCGCCCGGCCGCGAAACGGGCGCTGGGCTGACTTTTCGCGCCGATCCGTGATATAGGCGCCGCGAAACCCGAAAGATCGAACGAATTCGCCGCCGATGAGCCTCGCGCACGCCCCTGCCATTTCCGCCGCCGCCCCCGCTCCCGCCCGCCTGCCGGCGGCGCGGACCTCGCTCGCCGGCCTCGACCGGGCGGGCCTCGCGGCGGCGCTCAGCGCGCTCGGCGTGCCGGCCGGCCAGATCCGGATGCGCGTGCAGCAGCTCTGGTTCTGGATCTACCAGCGCGGCGTCACCGATTTCGCCGCCATGACCAACGTCTCCAAGGCGTTGCGCGACCAGCTCGGCGCCGCCCATACGCTGGCGCGGCCCGAGATCGTCGCCGAGCAGGTCTCGGTCGACGGCACCCGCAAATGGCTGATCCGCCTGCCGGGCGCCCTGCCCGGCGAGCGGCCGCACGACGTCGAGACCGTCTATATCCCGGAGACCGACCGCGGCACGCTCTGCGTCTCCAGCCAGGTCGGCTGCACGCTGACCTGCTCGTTCTGCCACACCGGCACGCAGCGCCTGGTGCGCAACCTCACCAATGCCGAGATCGTCGCGCAGATCCTGATCGCCCGCGACCGGCTCGGCGACTGGCCCGACCAGGCCCCGCCCGAGGGCGCCTTCGTGCCGAGCGACGGCGGCCGCTTCGTCACCAACATCGTGATGATGGGCATGGGCGAGCCGCTCTACAATTTCGACAACGTCAAGCCGGCGCTTCTCACCATGGCGGATGGCGACGGCCTCGCCATCTCCAAGCGCAAGATCACCCTGTCGACCTCCGGCGTCGTGCCGATGATCGAGGCGACCGGCGCCGAGACCGGCGTCATGCTGGCGATCTCGCTGCATGCCGTGCGCGACGAGCTGCGCGACGAGCTGGTGCCGATCAACCGGAAATACCCGATCGCCGAGCTCATGGAGGCCTGCCGCAACTATCCGGGGTTGTCGAACGCGAGACGCATTACTTTTGAGTATGTGATGCTGAAGGGCGTCAACGACAGCGACGCGGATGCGCGCGCCCTCGTGAAGCTCCTGAAGGGCATTCCGGCCAAGATCAACCTGATCCCGTTCAACCCCTGGCCCGGCAC
>JBDHTH010000507.1:0-2957 GCA_039808545.1 Phreatobacteraceae bacterium
ACGATCGCCTGCGCGCAGAAGCCGCCATATTGCGGCACGTATTTCGCGGGCTCGGCCTGGAACAGCTTGCGGTTCTCCTCGCTCGCGAAGCGATAGACGGCGCCGTCATGCTCGGCCGTGATGTCGGCCTTGCCCGGCGTCGGCTTGCCGGGCGTGAAATAGGCGACCGGGTCGTAGCCCTTGATGGCGAGCTTGCCCTTGTCGACATTGACATGGGCCGGCGTCGCCGCCGGCTGGGCGAGCGCCGGACCTGCGACGGCAAGGCTCAAGGCGATGGCGGCGGAGCCGGCGAGAAAGACGCGGCGGGACAGGCGGGGCGTGGTCATGGCGGCGTTCCTCGGCCGAAGGTGGGACACGGTAACGCTTGGTCGCGCCAAATCCTCGCGAAGATGCGCTCCGGGCCGGTTTTCGGTGTCAATATTCCGTGATCCTTCGGCCCACCCGGCGCGGGAAAGCCGCGCCGCTCCGCTAGAGTCACGCTCCGGCGCGTGCTAGAGGCCCCGCATCAGGAAATGGGAACCGCCTCATGCCGGCTCGCGCGCCGCTCCGCATCGCCCCCTCGATCCTCGCCTCCGACTTCGCCCGGCTGGGCGAGGAGGTGCGCGCCGTCGATCAGGCGGGCGCCGACTGGATCCATGTCGACGTCATGGACGGCCATTTCGTGCCCAACATCTCGCTCGGCCCCGATATCGTGCGCGCCATCCGCCCCTATACGGCCAAGCCCCTCGACGTGCATCTGATGATCGCGCCGGCCGATCCCTATCTGAAGGCCTTCGCGGAGGCCGGCGCCGACCTGATCACAGTCCATGTCGAGGCAGGCCCGCATCTGCACCGCTCGCTCCAGGCGATCCGCGCGCTCGGCAAGCGGGCCGGCGTGGTGCTGAACCCGGCAACGCCGGCCGCCAGCGTCGCTCCGGTGCTCGACATGGTCGAGCTGATCCTCGTGATGTCGGTCAATCCCGGCTTCGGCGGCCAGAGCTTCATCGCGAGCATGCTGCCGAAGATCGCCGAGCTGAGGGCCATAACGGCCGACCGCGACATCCATATCGAGGTCGATGGCGGCGTGACGGCCGCCAACGCAGCCGAGATCGCGGCGGCCGGCGCCGATGTCCTGGTCGCCGGCTCGGCCGTCTTCAAGGGCGGCGCTGCGCAATACAAGTCCAATATCGAGGCCATTCGCAAGGCGGGCGAGCAAGGCGCCGGCCGGCTCGTCGAAATCTGAGGTTTTTCACATGATTCCGCGCTATTCTCGCCCCGAAATGACGGCCATCTGGTCGCCGGAGACGCGCTACCGCATCTGGTTCGAGATCGAGGCGCATGCCGCCGACGCCCTCGCCGAGCTCGGCGTGATCCCCAAGGAAGCCGCCGCCACCATCTGGGCGAAGGGCAAGGACGCGAAATTCGACATCGAGCGGATCGACGCCATCGAGCGCGAGGTCAAGCACGACGTCATCGCCTTCCTGACCCATCTCGCCGAGTTCGTCGGCCCCGATGCGCGCTTCGTCCATCAGGGCATGACCTCCTCGGACGTGCTCGATACCTGCCTCGCGGTGCAGCTCGCCCGCGCCTCAGACCTCCTCCTCGCCGATATCGACCGCCTGCTCGCAGCGCTCAAGACCCGCGCGATGGAGCACAAATTCACGCCGACCATCGGCCGCAGCCACGGCATCCATGCGGAGCCGACCACCTTCGGCCTCAAGCTCGCACAGGCCTATGCGGAATTTTCCCGCTGTCGCGCCCGCCTCGTCGCGGCTCGCGCCGAGATCGCCACCTGCGCGATATCGGGCGCGGTCGGCACCTTCGCGCAGATCGATCCGCGCGTCGAAGCCCATGTCGCCGCGAAGATGGGGCTGACGGTTGAACCGGTCTCCACCCAGGTCATCCCCCGCGACCGGCACGCGATGTTCTTCGCCACCCTCGGCGTCATCGCCTCCTCGATCGAGCGGCTGGCGACCGAGATCCGGCACCTGCAGCGCTCCGAGGTCTATGAGGCCGAGGAGTATTTCTCGGAGGGCCAGAAGGGCTCCTCCGCAATGCCGCACAAGCGCAACCCGGTGCTCACCGAGAACCTGACGGGCCTTGCCCGCATGGTCCGCGCCTATGCGCTGCCCGCCATGGAGAATGTCGCGCTCTGGCACGAGCGCGACATCTCGCACTCCTCGGTGGAGCGGATGATCGGGCCGGACGCGACCGTCACCCTCGACTTCGCGCTGGCGCGCCTTGCCGGCGTCGTCGAGAAGCTGGTGGTTTATCCGGCCAACATGCGGAAGAATCTCGACCGCCTCGGCGGCCTCGTGCATTCGCAGCGCGTGCTGCTGGCGCTGACCCAGGCGGGGGTTGCCCGCGAGGACGCGTACCGGCTCGTGCAGCGCAACGCCATGCCGGTCTGGCGCGGCGAAGGCGACTTCCTGAATCTGTTGAAGAATGACAAGGAAGTCACTGCTGCACTTTCAGAAAAGCAGATCGAAGACCTCTTCGACCTCAACCATCACATGAAGCATGTGGAGACGATCTTCAGCCGCGTCTTCGGCTGAAGGCTTCACGGGATATCGGCGAGCAGCCGCTCGCGGGTGGTCCGCCAGATCTCGGGCGTCGTCGCGGCGAGCAGTCCTTTCACGGGGTCCGAGGGCCGATAGCGCGAGCCGTCGAGCCGCGCCGCGTGCCCGCCGGCTTCGGTGAGGAACAGCACGCCCGGCGCGTGATCCCAGGGGAGCATGCGCCAGTACAGCGTGAAATGCTGCGCGCCGCGCGCCATGGCCGGGTATTCGAGCCCCGAGCAGCGCATGCCCGGCAGAATCTCACCGAACGCAGCCCGATGTGCCGCGATCGACGCCTTGACCGTATCGGGGATGAAGCGGGACAGCACCGCACCCCTGATATCCCCGGCCCTCGCCGAGGGGGCCGGCACGCGCAGCCGCTCCCCGTTCACGAAGGCCCCCGCCCCGCGCTCGGCGACA
>JBDHTH010000508.1:0-2950 GCA_039808545.1 Phreatobacteraceae bacterium
CCTTCCTCGCCCAGGCGATCGGCTGGACCTTCTGGCCCTCGCTGGCGCTGACGCTGCTGCTGCTGGTCTTCGGCAAGTTCCTGCTCGGCCTGTTCGGGCCGGGCTTCGTCTCGGCCTATCCCGTGATGGCGGTGTTCGCGATCGGCATCATGGCGCGCGCCACGATCGGCCCGGTCGAGCGGCTGCTCAACGTGGTCGGCGAGCAGAAGATCTGCGCCGCGATCTTCGCCGCCACCTTCCTCGTCAACCTTCTCCTCTGCCTCGCGCTCGTGCCGGGCCACGGCCCGATGGGCGCCGCCATCGCCAGCGCCGTGGCGCTGGTCTTCGAATCGGTCGCCCTGTTCGTCGCGACGAAGCGGCGGCTCGGCCTGCATGTCTTCTTCCTGCGCGGCAGGTCGGCATGACGATGATCACGGCGCTCGCCAAGCCTTCCGAGATCGAGCCGAACGCCTGGCGCCGGCTCTGCGAGATCTCGCCCGACGCCAACATCTTCTACGGCCCGGACTTCCTCACCAGCGCCCGCGCCCATCTGCCGAGCGCGCGGCACATGCTGGTCGCGACCGCCAGCCTCGATGCGCGCGGCGCCCGCCCGCTCGCCCTCTTGCCGGTGACGCGCTCGCGGCTGATGGCCTCGCTCTGGTCCGACCCGCTGGTCGCCATCACGACGCCGCTGATCGACGAGGCCGATGCCTGCGCGGTCGGCCTCGCGGCGGCCCTGCAGGCGATCGAGCGGCAGACCGGCAGCCGCCTCGTGCATCTGCCGATCATGCGCCGCGACGGCCGCTTCCACGACGCGCTCGCGGCCGCCTGCGGGCAGCTCGGCGCGCGGATGACGGCGGTCTCGGAGCACAGGCGCAGCGCCCTCATCGGCACCGGCGATCCCGAAGCCTTCCTCGACGCGGCCCTCGCGCACAAGAAGCGCCGCGAGCTGCGCCGCCAGCGCCGGCGCCTCGCCGAGGAGGGAGAGCTCACCTCGGAGCGCCTCGCCGGAGGGGCGGCGCGCGACGCGCTCGAGGAGTTCTTCGCGCTCGAAGCGCGCGGCTGGAAGGGCCGCGCCGGCACGGCAGCCCGCCAGTCGCCCTCCCAGGCGCGGTTCCTGGAGACCGCGCTCTACGGCGCCACCTTCGCGGGCGGCTGCGAGGTGTTCCGCCTCGCCCATGACGGCGCCGCCATCGCGATGGGGCTGGTGCTGCGCTCCGGCACGACCGCCTACTATTACAAGACCGCCTATGACGAGACCTTCGCGCGCTATTCGCCCGGCGTGCTGCTGGTCGAGGACATCACCCGCGCGCTCTATCCCGATCCGTCGATCGACATCGTCGATTCCTGCGCGGTGGCGGGCCATGCGATGATCGAGGCGATCTGGCCCGACAAGGTGCCGATCGTCGAGATCCTGATCGACCTCGACGGCAACGCGACGCGGCTGAACGCCATGGTGGCGGCGCTCCGCGCCAAGCAGGCGCTGAAACGCGCCGTCAAGCGGCTGATCGCGCCGATCCGCGGCTACTGAAGCGCCTCACAGGAACCCGAGCGTCACGGCCGCGAGCACGAGGTAGCGCGCCACCTTGGCGATCGTGACGAGCACGAGGAAGACCGGCAGCGGCTCGCGCATCAGCCCCGCCACGACGGTCAGCGGGTCGCCGACGACCGGCAGCCAGCTCAGCAGCAGCGTCCATTTGCCCCAGCGCTGGTACCAGCCCTGCGCGCGGGCGAGCTGCTCGGGCCCGGCCGGGAACCAGCGTTTGTGGCGGAAGCTCTCGATGCCGCGCCCGAGGAACCAGTTGACGAGCGAGCCGAGCACGTTGCCGAGGCTCGCCACCGCGATCAGCGCCCAGACCGGCTGCTGCCCCGCGACGATCAGCGCCACGAGCGCGGCCTCGGACTGCGCCGGCAGGATCGTCGCGGCGATCAGCGCGATCGCGAACAGGCCCGCATAGACCGCGAGATCGGCCATCGGGCGGCGGGCCGATCAGGCCGCGTCGCGGAGCTGGCGGCGGATGATCTTGCCGCTGGTCGTCATCGGCAAGGCGTCGAGAAAGGCGATCTCGCGCGGATATTCATGCGCCGAGAGGCGCTCGCGCACGAAGCCCTGGATGTCGCGCGTCAGCGCCTCGCTCGCCTCTACGCCCGGCTTCAGCACCAGGAACGCCTTGACGATCTCGGTGCGCAGCGCGTCGGGCTTGCCGACCGCCGCCGCCAGATGCACGGCCGGGTGCTTGATCAGGCAATCCTCGATCTCGGCCGGGCCGATCCGGTAGCCCGCCGAGGTGATCACGTCGTCGTCGCGGCCGATGAAGCGGACATAGCCGTCCTCGTCCGCGACGCCCTCGTCGCCGGTCGTCATCCAGTCGCCGACGAATTTGGCGGCGGTCGCCTCGGGCCGGTTCCAGTAGGAGAGGAACATCACCGGATCGGGCGCGCGGATGGCGATCTGACCCTGCGTCCCGGCCGGCAATTCGCGGCCTTCCGCATCGATGATCGCGACCCGGTGGCCCGGCACCGGCCGGCCGATCATGCCGGCCCGCGACACGCCGAGCGCCGCCGAGGAGGCGAGCACGAGATTGCACTCGGTCTGGCCATACGCCTCGTTGATCGTCAGGCCGAGCGCCGCGCGGCCCCAGTCGTAGGTCTCGGCGCCGAGCGCCTCGCCGGCCGACGCGACGGTGCGCAGGTCGAAGCCGTGCCGCGCCTTCGGCGCCTCCACGGCGCGCAGCATGCGCAGCGCCGTCGGCGGCACGAAGATGTTGCGGATGCGCCGGCGCGCCAGCAGCGCGAAGGCCTCGTCCGGATCGAACTTCTCGAACTTGCGCGCCACCACCGGCACGCCGAGCTTCAGCGAAGGCAGGAGCGCGTTGAGGAGGCCCCCGGCCCAAGCCCAGTCGGCCGGCGTCCACATCGTGTCGCCGGGGCGCGGCATCCCCTCATGCGGCATGTCGATGCCCGGCATATG
>JBDHTH010000509.1:0-2950 GCA_039808545.1 Phreatobacteraceae bacterium
ATCCCGTCGCACGGATCAAGGCGGCGCGCGCCTGGGCGATCTGGGAGGGCGAGACGATCACGCTCCTGCCCAATCCCGGCGCCGCCCGCTTCGGCGAGGACCATTTCGCGCTCGCCTTCGCGCGGCTGGAGAACCACTATTTCGTGCATGCCTGCTGGCTCGCCGAGGGCCAGCTCATCGCCGGAGCGGACCGGCTGAAGGACATCCCCGGCGTCATCGTCCATGGCCGCTACGACATGCCCTGCCCGGCGCGCTACGCCTGGGAGCTCCACAAGGCCTGGCCGAGGGCGGAGTTCCACCTGGTCGAGGGCGCCGGCCACGCCTATTCGGAGCCCGGCATCCTCGACCGGCTGATCCGCGCCACGGACGGGTTCGCCGGAAAGGTTTGACTTTAATGCGCCTCATGGGCGCATTGCCCGTGATCGGCCAGCACCTCGATCACCCGGCACTCCGCCACCTTGCCGTGCCGGCAGGAGGCGAGCATGCGCTTCAACTCTGCCCGCAGCGCCTCCAGCTTGGCGATGCGCTGCTCGACCTCGGCGAGCCGGGCGCCGGCGATCGCATCCGCCGCCTCGCAGGAATGGTCCGGCCGGTCCTGGAGGCCGAGCAGCGTGCGGATCGCCTCGATCGAAAAGCCGAGATCGCGCGCGTGCCGGATGAAGGCGAGCCGCTTCAGATCGCCCGAGGCATAGCGCCGCTGCCCGCCTCCGGTGCGCGCGACGCGCGGCATCACGCCGATTTCCTCATAGTAGCGAATGGTTTGCACCTTGGTCTCGGCCGCCGCCGCAAGCTGGCCGATCGAAAAATCGCCCATCGCGGATTTTCCCCTTGAAGCTACAGTCACTGTAGAGATTAGAAGGATAGCCGATCAATTCAAGGAGGCTGCCATGACGGCCGCGCCCAATCGGCTTTCGTTCCAGGTTCGCGGCATGGATTGCGCCGGCTGCGCGCTGAAGATCGAGCGCGCGCTGGAGCGCCTTGCCGGGACCAGCGACATCAGCGTCAACGCGGTGACGGGGGCGCTCGCCGTGACCGTAACGGCGCCGGCCGATGCCGAAGCCGTCACGAAGGCGGTGAGCGATCTCGGCTACGGCGTGAGCCGCAAGGCCGGCCCAGCCGCCATCGGTCCGGTGCGGCAGGAGCACGATCACGCGCATGACCACCATCATGACCATGCCGATCCCGCCCCGGCGCGCGCCGAAACGCATGCGGCCGGCGACGGCCACGATCATTTCGCCGAGGCGGCGGGCGGCGGCAATCCGTGGTGGAACGGCAAGACGCGCCTCGCGTTCGCCGTCGCGGCGCTCGGCGCCGCCGGCTGGGTCGCGGCGCATCAGGGCTGGCTCGGCGAGCGGCTCGCCTTCGCGCCCGCGGTGCTGATCGGCTTCGCCTATTTCGCCCGGCAGGCCTATCGCGCGGCGCGCGGCGGCACGCCCTTCTCGATCGAGACGCTGATGTCGGTCGCCATCCTCGGCTCGATGATCATCGGCGCGACGGGCGAGGCGATCGTCGTGATGATCCTCTTCCTGTTCGGCGAGACGCTGGAGGGGGTCGCGGCCACCCGCGCCCGCAAGGGCATCGAGGCGCTCGGCGCCCTCGTGCCGAAGACCGCGCGGCTCATCGAGAACGGCGAAACGCGCGAGGTGCCGGCCGAGAGCCTCAAGATCGGCCAGACCATCCTCGTCCGCCCCGGCGACCGCATCGCGGCCGACGGCGAGATCATCGCGGGCACCTCGGCGATCGACGAATCACCGGTCACCGGCGAATCGGTGCCGGTCGCCAAGGGGCCGGGCGCGAGCGTCGCGGCCGGCGCGATCAACACGGAGGCGCAGCTCACCATCCGCGTCACGCGCGAGGCCGCCGACAACACGATCGCCCGCATCATCCGCCTGGTCGAGGAGGCGCAGGGCTCAAAATCGCCGACCCAGCGCTTCATCGACCGCTTCTCCTCGGTCTACACGCCTTGGGTGCTGGTCGCGGCCGCCGTCGTGATGATCGCGCCGCCGCTGCTCCTTGGCGCGGACTGGCAGACCTGGGTCTACCGCTCGCTCGGCCTGCTGCTCGTCGCCTGCCCCTGCGCGCTGGTGCTCTCCACCCCGGCCGCCATCGCGTCGGGGCTCGCGGCCGGCGCGCGGCGCGGCCTGCTGATGAAGGGCGGCGCGGCGCTGGAGACGATCGGCAAGGTCAAGACGATCGCGTTCGACAAGACCGGCACGCTGACGGTCGGCCGCCCCGCCGTCACCGACATCCTCGCCCTGGCGGGCCGGGAGGGCGACCTGCTCGCCAAGGCGGCGGCGGTGGAGAGCGGCTCCACGCATCCCCTCGCCCGCGCGATCGTCACGGCCGCCGAGGCCCGCAAGCTGGCGCTGCCCGCCGCCGCCGATATCGGCGCGATCGCCGGCAAGGCGATGCAGGGCCGGATCGACGGGCGCGAGATCGCGATCGGCTCGCCGCGCTACGCGGCCGAGAGCGGCTGGGCCGTGCCGGCCGAGCGGATCGAGGCGCTGGAGAGCGAGGGCAAGACGGTGGTCGTCCTCGCCGAGGACGGCAAGACGCTTGGCCTGATCGCGATGCGCGATGAGCCGCGCCCGGATGCGAAGGCCGGCATCGCGGCCCTCAAGGCGCTCGGCCTCGACACCATCATGCTGACCGGCGACAACGCCCGCGCCGGCCAGGCGGTCGCGGCGATGCTCGGTATGACCGCGAAGGCCGAGCTGCTGCCGGCCGACAAGCTGAAGGAAATCGACGCGCTGAAGCGCGCCGGCGGCATCGCCATGGTGGGCGACGGCATCAACGACGCCCCGGCCCTCGCGGCCGCCGATGTCGGCATCGCCATGGGCGGCGGCACCGATGTCGCGCTGGAGACGGGCGACGCCGCGCTGCTGCACGAGAATGTCGGCGGCATCGCCGATCTCGTCTCGCTCTCGCGCGCCACCCTCGCCAATATCCG
>JBDHTH010000510.1:0-2946 GCA_039808545.1 Phreatobacteraceae bacterium
GCGGCGCCGCCCACCCCTATACGAAGGGCCTCCTCTCCTCGCGGGCCGAGACGCGGCTCGATGCGGATTCGCGGCTGCATGCCATCCCCGGCGCCCCACCCGATCTCGCGGCCCCCCCACCCGGCTGCGCCTTCGGGCCGCGCTGCGCGCGTTTCGCCGAGCGCTGCGCGAGCGCTGTGCCGGAGGCGACCACGCTGTCGCCCGGCCACGCGGCGCGCTGCTTCCGCATCGCCGAGGCGGCCTGACGCGAAAGGCCGCCCGGCCTGGTCGACGCGGAGCGCGGGGCGGGCAGGCCGATGCCGTTTGTCACCCCTATCATGTCGCCATGAATCGGCGATGCAGAGCGCAGATGTGGTCCGGCCCGATGCCGCAGCAACCGCCGATGACGCGGGCACCTTTCGCCTTCCAATCCTGCGCCCAGCGAAGGTAGCCTTGCGGCGAGATATCGTCCCGCAGGTCGCTCAGCCCGGCATTGGCCGCAGCATCGCCAGCTTTTTCCGAGAAGGCATTGGCGTAGACGCCGATGGAAACCGCGCCGTTTCCGAGAATGCGCCGAGCCGCTTCGACGGCCGGGGCCATGACCTCGGGCTGGCTGCAGTTGAACAGGATCGTGGCCGCGCCGGCATCGCGGGCCGCGAAGACCGCGTCCTCGACCGTTTCGCCCGAACGGAGCCGGGGGCGATCGCCATCGACGTTGTCTGCGAGGGTAAAAGACACCCAGATCGATTTTCCGGTGGGCCGGACCGCGGTGCAAGCCGCCAAGGCCTCGGCAATGCAGCTCTGGGTTTCGGCTAGAAAGAGGTCCACCGACGGCAGCAAGGCCTCGACCAGCAGGTCAAGCATGGCCGGCGCGCGGGTCGGATCGAACAGATCGGGCCTGTAGGAACCGAATAGCGGCGGCAGGGAGCCGGCCACGCGCACACGGCGTCCTGTCCGACCGGGCTCCTCCGCTGCTGCCTGGCGCGCGAGCTGTCCCGACAACGCTGCCAGTTGCGCTCCGTCCTGCGCGAAGCGCTCCTCGCCGATGTGGAACGGCACGAGCGCGTAGCTGTTCGTGGTGATCACGCTTGCGCCGGCCGCGATGAAGCTGCGATGCACGTCGAGCACGGCCGCGGGTGCTTCCATCAGGGCGAGGGCCGACCATTCCGGCTGGCGGAAGGGCGCGCCGATCCGCTTGAGCTCCCGCCCCATGCCTCCATCAAGAATGGTCAGCTCATCCATATCCATCGTCCGGTCCTGGCTCAGTCGGCAAAAGCAGTATCGCGGCTTTCGGCTAAGTCGCCGAAGATGAGGCTTCGGCCTCGCCCATCCCATCTTCGCTCCGGCGGCAGGCCCGGTCTATTTGGGGGTCGATCTGTCCTCCATGTCGCTATCGCGCGCTGGCGGTTCGGGGGCTGGGTGGAAATCTCGCGGGCTCGTCGTTCCAAGGGGCGAAGAGAGACGCGCCGGACTGCCGCGCGCCTTACACATTGCGTGTGACCAGATAAAGATCATGCTCGATCGCGGTTGCGGCCAGCATCGTGTTGATGACCGGCGGCCCATGTCCCGCCGCACGCTTGACCGTACCGGACGGCGGTCCTGCCGGCCCTGCAGTCCGCACAACGGCTTCGCCGTCCTCCACTATCGTTCCGGCCCTGGCGTCGTGGAGGCGCGTGAGACGCATTCGGATTCGACTGCCCGCCAGCCTGCGTCGATCTGCCGCGCGCGCTCTTGCAGCTCCCTATTCACCTGACGCGCTTTCTTGTCGAACGCGATGCTGGAGATCGCGCTTGTCAGGGAATGGGCTATGTGCAAAATTTGAAATGCGGTTTCAATTTTTGTCGTTCACGGAGAGCGGGCCGGACATGTCCCGAGCCGAGCTGGATGGTCTCAAGGTCATCGTCGTCGGCGTCGGCGCAATCGGCCGCGTGATCGCTCTGGAGCTCGCCGCCGCCGGCGCGGATGTCGCCATCACATATGCGCATCGGCGCGCGCCAGCCGAGGCGCTTGTTGGCCAAATAAGCGCAATGAAGCGGCGTTCCGCCGTGGCGGCCTGCGACGTCAAGGATTTCGGCTCGGTCGAGCGTTGCTTGGCGACCCTCGCGGCGGCGCTCGGCGGCGTCGATGCGATCGTCAGCACGATCGGCGGCCCGGCCTCCTGGAAGCGGATATCCGACCTCGGCGTCGACGAATGGGCCGACTACGTCGCGGTCGACCTCAACGGCACCTTTCACGTCATGAAGGCGGCGCTGCCCCATCTCAGGGATCGCGGCGGATCGATCGTCGTCCTGAGTTCGATCGCCGCGTCGCTGTTCCAGAGCCGCAACGCACAAGGGGCCGCCGCCAAGGCGGCAGCCGAGGCGCTGGTGCGCGTGCTGGCGCGTGAGGAAGGGCGCTCCAACATCCGCGTGAACGCGGTCGCGGTGGGGCTGACCGAAAGCCCGTCGACCGATCAGGCGTTCGCGAGCTGGGGAGAGGACACGGCGCACCGGGTCGTCGCCTCCATCCCGCTGAAAAGGATCGCGCGGCCCGAGGATGTCGCGGCCGTCGTCAAGTTCCTTGTCGGTCCGGGCGGCAGCTACATCACCGGCAAGGTCATCGGCGCCGATGGGGGACAATACATCGGTCACTGAAGAAATCGGCCATTGAAGAAAAAGGCCTGCAGCCGGGCCGAAGGGAGTACTGCACATGAAGAAATTGATCTCGATGGCGGCCGCAGCCCTTGCGCTCGCGGCCGTGCCGGGGACGGCGGGCGCGCAGAGCGGCGATCCGGTCCTCATCGGCGTGACCTTCGATGCCGCGAAGCAGGCATCCTATTACGCGCTGCTGCAGAAGGACGCGCTCGACGTCTGCGCAGCGGACCTCAACAGCAAGGGCGGCGTGCTCGGCCGGCCGATCAAGCTGCAGTTCGAGGACGACGAGAACAACCCGGCGGTCGGCGCACAGAAGGTCGAGAAACTTGCATCC
>JBDHTH010000511.1:0-2942 GCA_039808545.1 Phreatobacteraceae bacterium
TCGATTTTCAGCGGCTGAAAGGCAAGGCGGTCGGCGTGCTCGGCGCCGCCTCCTCGGCCTTCGACGCCGCCGCGGTGTCGCTGGAGACCGGCGCGGCCGCTGCCCGGCTCTTCAGCCGTCACGACGACCTGGTGCGCGTCACGACGATCAAGGGCATGTCGTATCCGGGCGCGCTCGACCATTTCCACGAGATGAGCGATGCCGACCGCTGGCACCTCATCGATTTCTACTATCGCCGCTCGGCCGGGCCGATGCCCGACACGGTGCGCCGCGCCATGCGCCTTCCCGGCTTCGAGCTGCATCTCGGCAGCGGCTGGGAGAGCGTGACGCAGGAGGGCGAGGCGGTCCTGGTCCGGGCCGGCGGGCGCGTGCACCGCTTCGATTTCCTGATCTGCGGCACCGGCTACGAGGCCGATCTCGCGGCGCGGCCGGAGCTCGCGGCCTTCGCCGACAGGATCGCGCTCTGGCGCGACCGCTACACGCCGCCCGAGGCGGAGCGCCATAACGGCTTTTCGGCCTATCCGTATCTCGGCGGCGCCTTCGAGCTGGTCGAGAAGACGGCCGGCACGGCGCCGTTCCTGAAGGACATCCACCTGTTCAATTTCGGTGGGCTCGCGAGCCATGGGCGGGCGATCGGCGAGATCTCCAGCCTGAAGCACGGCGTGCCGCGCCTCGTCGCCGGCATCGGCCGCGACCTGTTCCTCGCGGACCGCGCGGCGCATATCGAGCGGCTGAAATCCTTCGCGACGCCGGACCTGACCGGCGAGGAGTATCTCGCCGAGGCGATCCGGCCGATTGGCTGAGCCGGGTCCGCGATCCGCGACGGCGCGATTTACACCTGGGCTCGCCTCATATCGTCATGGCCCGCGAAGGCGGGCCATCCCCGACTTGCGACTTCAATGCTTGGCGCCGCCGCGCATCTTCCCGTGACGCTGTTAAGTCGTGGATGGCCCGGATAAACCGGGCCATGACGAAAGATGGTATCGACGGATGCTAGCCTTCGGGTGCGGGGCGCGGCTTCTGCGGATAGATCGTCTCGCCGCGTCCCAGCATGGCGACGAATTTGGCGATGCGGGCCGCGCGGGTCTCGGGCTTCTTGGCATCCTGGACGCGGTAGAGAATCGCGAAGCGGTTCTGGGCCGAGAGCGTGGCGAAGAACGCCGTGGCGGCCGGATCGGCGTCGAGCGCCGCCGCGAGATCGGCCGGGACCTCGGCCTTGCTCGGCGGCGCGTAGGCGGCGTCCCAGCGGCCATCCGCCTTGGCGCGCTCGATCTCGGCAAGGCCGGCGGGCCGCATCCGTCCGGCCGTGACCAGCTCCAGCGCCCGTGCGCAGTTGATCCGCGACCAGCGGCTGCGAGCCCGGCGCGGCGTATATTTGTTGAGGTACCAGCGATCGTCGAAACGGTCGCGCTGGCCGTCGATCCAGCCATGGCAGAGCGCCGCGTCGATCGCCTCGCGATCCGTGATGCTGGCGATGCCGGACGCCTTCTTGGCGAACTTCACCCACAGGCCCGGACTGTCGGCCGGCTGGGCCGCGAGCCAGGCCTCGAACGCCGCCCCGTCCGGAAAGGCGAGGACCGGCAGGCCGGCCTTCTCCTGCGCCGTCACGCCGCGAATCGCACCGTCATGGTGCCGAGCGCGCCGTAATCGGCCGTCACCGTGTCGCCCGGCGCGATCGGCAGCGGCACGACGCAGGTGCCGGTGGTGACGATCTCGTCGGCCCTGAGCGTCATGCCGTGACGCGACAATTCGTTGGCGATCCAGGCGAGCGCGATGCGCGGATCGCCGAGCACGTTGGCGCCCCGGCCCTCATGCACCGTCTTGCCCGCGACCGTGCCGGTCACTTCATGGGCCGCGAGGTCGATGTCGCGCCAGGAGGCGTGCGCCTCCGGGCCGAGCACGAACTGGTCCGCGCAGGCATTGTCGGCGATGAGCTGCGCTTCGCCGACCGCGCAGAAATCGGAGAAGCGGGAATTCGGCACCTCGATCGCCAGGAACAGCGTCTCGACCGCCGCCATCACCTCGTCGACGCCGTATTCGCGCTCGCGCGGCGCGAGATCCTCGCCCATCCGGAACGCGAACTCGGCCTCCGCGACCAGCATGCGGTTGGCGCCGAGCGGCACGGCGGAATCCTCCGTGAACACCTTTTCGGCGATGATCCGGCCGGCGAGCGGGCCGCCGACATTGATGTGCTTCTGCCCTGCGAGGCTCGTCGCCGCGATCTTCCAGCCGAACAGGCGGTGCTTCGTCAGCCGCTCGACATGGGCCTGCACCGCATAGGCCTCGGCCCGATCCGAAGGGCGGATCTCGGCCGGAATCGCGTCGAGATAGGTGCCGGCCTGCCAATGGCCGAGGATGAGGTCGGCGGCGGCCTTGGCCTTATCGGTCATGACGGGGGGCTCCTTCAGAACCCGGCGAGCACGAGCTTGCCGACCACGCTGTCGGCCTCGAGCCGCCGATGGGCGGTGCGTAGATTGGCGGCGTTGATCGGCCCGAGCGTCTCGGCGGCGGTCGGCTGAATGGCGCCGGCGTCGACCAACGCGGCGACGCGGTTCAGGATCTCGTGCTGGCGCTCGATATCGTGGGTCTTGGCCATCGGCCGGGTGAACATCGCCTCCCAATGGATCGAGACGCTCTTGAACTTCACGAGCTTCAGGTCGAGCGGCTCGGGATCGTCGATCAGCCCGATCCGGCCCTGCGGCGCGATGATGCCGGCCATCTCGACCCAGCTCGCCGTGTCGGTATGGGTCGAGAAGATATAGGGCACCGGCAGGCCGAGGCCGAGCGCTTCGACCTCGGCCTTCAGCGGTTTTTTGTGGTTGACGACGTGATGGGCGCCGAGCCGGCGCACCCAGGCCTCGCTTTCGGGGCGCGAGGCCGTGGCGATCACGGTCAGCCGCGTCAGCGCGCGGGCGAGCTGGATGGCGATCGAGGGCACGCCG
>JBDHTH010000512.1:0-2940 GCA_039808545.1 Phreatobacteraceae bacterium
CCGTCGCGGACGGCGCGCAGTCTCTGATCCGCGAGCAGGTCGAGATGGGCGTCGCGGTCCGCATGGCGGTGCTCGACGCCCTCGCCCGCAACCTTCCGAACGGGTGACACACGTGAACGCCCCTCGCCTCCTGACCAATGCCCGGCTGCTCGACGATGGCGGCCGATCCGTTCCCGGTGCCGTGCTGATCGCGGACGGACTTGTCGCCGATGTCGCGCTCGGTAGCGCGCCGCAAGCGCCGGAGGGCGCCGAGATCGTCGATTGCGGCGGCCTGCTGGTGCTGCCGGGCCTGATCGACGGCACCGCCTTCACGGGAGAGCCGGGCGCCGAGCACCGCGAGACGCTGGCGACCGCGAGCGGCGCGGCGGCGGCCGGCGGCGTGACGACGATCGTCTGCCGCTCCGACACCAGCCCGCCGATCGACGATCCGGCGATCGTCGATTTCGTGCTGCGGCGGGCGCGCGACACCAGCCTCGTGCGCATCCATCCGATGGCGGCCCTGACCAAGGGCGTCGCCGGCAAGGAGCTGACCGAGATCGGGCTGATGCTGGAGGCCGGCGCCATCGCGTTCGGCGACGGGCCGCGCAGCATCGCCAACGCGCAGGTGATGCGGCGCGCGCTGATCTACGCCGCCGATTTCGGCGCGCTGATCGTGCATCACACCGAGGATCACGACCTCGTCGGCGACGGCGTGATGAACGAGGGCGAGCTCGCGACCCGCCTCGGCCTGACCGGCATCCCGAAGGCTGCCGAGACGATCATGTTGGAACGCGACATCCGCCTCGTCCGCGCCACCGGCGGCCGCTACCATGCAGCGCTCGTGACGACCGCCGAGAGCCTCGCAGTGATCGAGCGCGCCAAGGCGGACGGGCTCGCGGTCACGGCCTCGACCAGCATCAACCATCTGGCGCTGAACGAGAACGATGTCACCGGCTACCGCACCTTCTGCAAGCTGTCTCCGCCGCTGCGCACCGAGGAGGACCGGCAGGCGCTAATCGCGGCGGTGGCTTCCGGCCTGATCGACACGATCGTGTCGGATCACGATCCGCAGGACGTCGAGACCAAGCGCCTGCCCTTCGCAGAGGCGGCGAACGGCGCCGTCGGGCTCGAGACGCTGCTCGTTGCGGCGCTGCGGCTCCATCACGCCGGCGACCTGCCGCTCGCGGCGCTGGTGCGCGCGCTCTCGGCGCGACCCGCCGAGATCCTCGGCCTGCCGGCCGGGCGGCTGGCGCGCGGCGCGCCTGCCGACCTGATCGTGCTCGATCCGGACGCGCCCTGGGTGCTCGACCCGGCGACGCTCAGGTCGAAATCGAAGAACACGCCTTTCGACGAGGCGCGCTTCCAGGGCCTCGTCGCCCAGACGATCGTCGGCGGCAAGACGGTGTTCTCGGCCGCGCCCGGCCGCTGAGCGTTATCCGTCGCGCTCCACCGCGAAGGGCTCTTCAAGCGGATGGCGGCGGCCCGCCAGCGCCAGCGCCGCCATCTCGGCGGCGAGCGCCGAGAAGGTGATGCCGTTGCCGCCATAGCCGAAAGCCGCGTAACAGCGCGGCCGCCCCGCCACGCGGCCGATCAGCGGCAGGCCGTCGGAGGTCTCGCTGAAGAAGCCCGTCCAACGCGCCGCGACCTCGCGATGCGCGTCCGGGCACAGCGTCGCCAGAATCTCCAGCAGCCGTGCGGTTTTCATCGGAATAAGGCGGTCGCGCGCTTCCGCGTCGGCGAGGTCTTCGTCCTCGCCACCGATGATGATCTCGTTCGCCGCGGTGGTCCGCATATAGGCGTAGGGGTCCGACGCCTCCCAGACGAGGCATTGCCGCGGCCAGAGCGCCGGCGCCGGCTGGGGCGTCGTCGCGAGCGCCCAGGTCGAGACGACGCGGCTGACCTTGGCACCGACGAAGGCCGGCATCTCATAGCCGTTGGCGAGGATGATCGCTTCAGCCTCGACCGTCCGCCCCTCGCTGGTGCCGACGTAGGCGCGGCCGGCGGTCGCATCGTATTCCGTCACCAGCGCCGGGCTGAAGACATGCGCGCCGCGCTCGCGCGCGATCCGCATCAAGCCACGGGCGAGCGCCACCGGATCGGCCTCGGCCGATCCGCCATGCGCGAGGGCGGCGTCGCGGTCGAAGCCGTAGCGCGCCGCGAGCGCGCCGGCCGTCAGATAATCTCCGGCGATGCCGGCGCGCGCCCGGATCGCGTGCTCGGCCGCGAGCCCGGCGGCGTCCAGCCGGTTGCCCGCCAGGAGCAGCGATCCGCGCCAGCGAAAATCGCAGTCGATCGCCAGCGCCGCCACCAGCGCGCCGATGCGGCGGACCGTTCGCATGCTTGCACGATAGACCGCGGCCGCCATGTCGAAGCCGAGGCGCGCCTCGAGGTCGAGCAGCGGCGCGTCGATCTCCCATTGCAGCAATGCGGTGCTGGCGGCGGTGCTCGCGGTCTGCGGCTGGTTGCGGTCGAGGACCACGACCTTGCGCCCTTCGCGCGTCAGCCGCTCCGCGATGAAGGCGCCGGTGATCCCTGAGCCGATGATCACCACCTCGGTGCGGATATCCTCGCGGAGCGGCGCCACCGGCTCGGGCTCGCGCGGACGCCGTTCCCATATCGTCGGTCCGGATCGCAGATCGAGGATCCGGCCGTCTTCCTCGCTCGCCCCCATGCGCCCTCCATGATCCCTGGCGATAACACGGCGGAGCCCGATTGGTTCGCCCGCCACCTTGAAGGCGGTCGCGCCTCCGCTAGGATCGCGGCGGGGGAGGACTGCGTTCATGCCGGAATCGGGATTTCAGCTCGCCTACGTCCTGGCGCTCGGGCTCGGCTACCTGTTCGGGTCGATTCCGTTCGGCCTGCTGCTGACGCGCGCCGCCGGGCTCGGCGACGTGCGCGCGATCGGCTCCGGCAATATCGGCGCCACCAACGTGCTGCGCATGGGCAACAAGAAGATCGCGG
>JBDHTH010000513.1:0-2939 GCA_039808545.1 Phreatobacteraceae bacterium
CGGAAGAAGGTCACGGTATGGGCCGCCTGCACCACCGGTCCCTCGGCCGCCCCGGTATCGCCCGAGAGGCCGGAGGGCACATCGACCGCGACGACCGGCTTGCCGGCCGCGTTCACGCGCTCCACCAGCTGGGCCGCGATGCCGTCCAGCGGCCGCGACAGGCCGGCGCCGAACAGGGCGTCGACGATTACGTCAGCCTCCGCGACCTGTTCCGGACGCGGCGCCGCGAAGGCGCCGGCGTAGCCTTCAGCCGCGCGCGCGGCATCGCCCTTCAGCGCGCTGCGCGGCACCAGCGTCTGGATCGAGACCTCCACGCCGCATTCCTTCAGGATGCGGGCCGCCACCCAGCCGTCGCCGCCATTGTTGCCGGGGCCGGCCAGCACCAGCACCCTGCCGGCGCCGCGCGGCAGGCTGGCGCGGGCGATCGCGGCCACGGCCGCGCCCGCCTTCTCCATCAGCGCGATGCCGGCAACGCCGCGGGCGATCGTCCGGCGATCGGCTTCGGCCATCTCGGCGACGTTAAGAATCGCGGTCATCCTGCCTCCTTTCCCTTCCGCCGCGGCGGATACGTCCCCTTGACCAGCAAAATTCGTTCGTTAAAAAGAACACCCCATGCGGCAGGCCTCCCCGCCACCGCGCCGCAATGATCCGAGGAGTAACGCAATGACCGACCGTCAGCCCGGCTTTTCCACCCTCGCGATCCATGCCGGCGCGCAGCCCGACGCGGCGACCGGCGCGCGCGCCACGCCGATCTACCAGACGACGTCCTTCGTGTTCGACGACGTGGATCACGCCGCCTCGCTGTTCGGCCTGCAGGCATTCGGCAATATCTACACGCGGATCGGCAATCCGACCAATGCGGTGCTGGAGGAGCGCGTCGCGGCGCTCGAAGGCGGCACGGCGGCGCTGGCGGTCGCCTCCGGCCATGCCGCGCAGGTGCTGGCGCTGCACGCGCTGCTGACGCCGGGCGACGAGTTCATCGCGGCCAAGAAGCTCTATGGCGGCTCGATCAACCAGTTCACGCATTCCTTCAAGAGTTTCGGCTGGAACGTCGTCTGGGCCGATCCGGACGACATCTCGAGCTTCGAGAAGGCCGTCTCGCCGAAGACCAAGGCGATCTTCATCGAGTCGATCGCCAATCCGGGCGGCGTCGTCACCGATATCGCGGCGATCGCGCAGGTCGCCAAGCGAGCGGGCGTGCCGCTGATCGTCGACAACACCTTCGCAACCCCCTACCTGATCCGGCCGATCGAGCACGGCGCCGACATCGTCCTGCATTCGGCGACGAAGTTCCTCGGCGGCCACGGCAACTCGATCGGCGGCATCATCGTCGACGGCGGCACCTTCAACTGGTCGCGCGAGGGCCGCTATCCGATGCTGTCGGAGCCGCGGCCGGAATATTCCGGCATCGTGCTGCACGAGACCTTCGGCAATTTCGCCTTCGCGATCGCCTGCCGCGTGCTCGGCCTGCGCGATCTCGGGCCGGCGCTGTCGCCGTTCAACGCGTTCCTGATCCTGACCGGCATCGAGACGCTGCCGCTGCGCATGGAGAAGCACTGCGCCAACACGCAGGCAGTGGCCGAGTTCCTCGACAAGCACCCGAAGGTCGACTGGGTGAGCTATCCGGGCCTGCCGGGCGACCGCTATCACGCGCTCGCCAAGAAATACGCGCCGAAAGGCGCCGGCGCGGTCCTCACCTTCGGCCTGAAGGGCGGCTACGACGCCGGCGTCAAGCTCGTTTCCGAGGTGAAGCTGTTCAGCCATCTCGCCAATGTCGGCGACACGCGCTCGCTGATCATCCATCCGGCCTCCACCACCCACAAGCAGCTCTCGGACGCGCAGAAGACGCAGGCGGGCGCCGGGCCGGACGTGGTGCGCCTCTCGGTCGGCCTGGAGGATGTCGCCGACATCATCGCGGATCTCGACGCGGCGCTCGGCTGAGCTTGACGGCCGGCGGCGGGCGGCGCTCTCTTTTTTCTTGGAAGAATGAGAGATGCCATGTCCGAGCCCGTGCCGACCCGCATCCGTCCCGAGGATTTCGCCGGCCGGGCCTTCGCGCCGGGCCGGCTGTCGCATCTGGCGATCGATCTCGGTATCGTCGAATGGCGCCTCTACGCGCCGAAGGGCGTCGACACCCAGACGCCGCATGAGCGCGACGAGTTCTATGTCGTGATCTCGGGCACCGGCCGCTATCAGCGGGCCGGCGAGACGGTGGATTTCAAGCCCGGCGACCTGCTGTTTGCGGCCGCCAATGAAGAGCACCGTTTCGTCGAGTTCACCGAGGATTTCGCCGTCTGGGTGTTGTTTTTCGGCGCCGAGCTGCCCGAAGGGCCGGTGCTCGACCCGCGGCGCTTCACCGGCTGAGGATCAGGCGAGCCGCGCGCGGTGGTGCGTCGCGGCGATCAGCACCAGCATCGCGACGCCCTGATGGCTAAGCCCCGCCCAGAGCGGCACGCCGAGCAGCAGCGTCGTGACGCCGAGGGCGGCCTGCGCGAGCACGACGGCGAGCAGCAGCAGCGCGCGGTTGGCGGCCGGCGCATTGGCGTCGCGGCGCCAGATGCCGACCACGTGCCAGAGCGTCGCGGCGAGCAGCAGATAGGCGACGAGCCGGTGGTTGAGCTGCACCAGCGCATGGTTGTCGACGAAATTCTCGATCCAGGGCGTGCCAGAGAACAGCACCGAAGCGGGCGGGATGAAGCTTCCGTCCATCAGTGGGAAGGTATCGTAGACGAGCCCGGCCTTGGAGCCGGCGACGAGGCCGCCGAGAGCGATCTGGAGGAAGACCAGCGCCAGCAGCAGCGTCGCGCCCCGCTTTGCGCCGGCATCGGTGCGCTCCGTACCGCCGAGCCGCGTCCGGAGGCCAACCAGCGTCGCGAGGAACAGCGAGGCGAGCGTCAGATGCAGCGCGAGCTTCACGGGCGCGACCGCGACCATGCCGG
>JBDHTH010000514.1:0-2930 GCA_039808545.1 Phreatobacteraceae bacterium
GTCTGCACCTGGAGGGCGCTCTCGGGATCGTCGATCCCCTTGGAGCGATCCGAGGTCGGCACGTTGTGATCGACCACCGCCAGCGTCTTCTCGGGCGCGCGGACCTTGCGGCCCGCCAAGCGCAGACCCTCGAAGGCCTGCGGCGAGGTAACCTCATGGACGAGGTGGCGGTCGATATAGAGGAGGCAGGTTCCGTCGTCCTGGCGGTCGACGACATGGTCGTCCCAGATCTTGTCGTAGAGGGTGCGGGGCTTGGCGGTCGGCGCATTCATGGTGCTGTCTCGTGACGTCGTTATGCTGGAAACGGAGTTCGGCTGTCGTTGTCGCCGCGATGCGGGGCAAGCATCGCGCGCGCGTCCTGCGGCTCAGCGGCCGCCGATAAGTCGCGCGCCGATCGTCGTCGTGAAGCGGCCGAAGAAGCGCTGCGGCAGGCGCGCGCGATCGTCGAGCACGATGCCGTGCCGCGCGCCGAAGTCTTCCCGCCATGCCGCGTTCGTCTGGAACATGCGGCGGTACTTATCAAATCGCGGGCCTTAAAACAATTCCAAGCCGCGGAACCGGCCCCGCGCGGCACGCATCCCCGGCCGACGGGCTCGCCAAGCAGGCCCGGGGCCGCTTAAGCTTCGCGAGACAGGAGGCCGCCATGAACGATGCCAGGCGGGGCGACGTTCGCCGCGTCCTGAAATACGACGCTAACAAGCTGAGCTGGATGTATGTCGGGCTCGGAGTTGCGGCCTGCGCCACGAGCCTGCTGCTCGCCCAGGCGGGCGCCGAGCGCTCGAAGCCGCTCGCCTGGATCTTCCTGGTGCTCGGGCTCGCCTGGACCGGCTTCTGGCTGGTGCGGACCATCCATCCCGGCAAGCCGCTGCTGGAGCTTTCGCCCGCGGGCCTGCGGATGCGGATCATCGGCGCGACCGAATTCCTCATTCCCTGGCACGACATCGAGGCGATCGAGACGATCGACGTCACGGTCACGCATCGGGGCCTGCCGGTGACCTATGAGGACGTGACGGCGGTCGTGGTCCGGCGCGGCTTCTACAGCAAGCACGTCCATGTCGATTCGGCGTTCCTGCGCGGTCCGGGATGGAGCGCCACCTTCATCCCGTCGGGCGACAGGATGAAGATAGCGCTGCATCACGGCATTCTTTCCGTGAAGCGTCCGGCGCTGCACCGGGCGGTCGTGGAGCGCTGGGAGGCGTTCCGCGACGCGAAGCGGCCGGACGCGCCGGCCGGCTGATCGGCGCTACTTCACCTCGATCGCGATCGAGTCGACCTTCGGCTCCGCCTTGATCAGGCCCTGCGCCTTCATGAAGGCGCCGAAGCGCGCGTAGCGGCCGCTGTCGAGCGCGGCGGGGCGCTTGGCGAAGCGCGGCAGCGTGTCGATCCAAGCCTGCCGGTTGAGCGCGTTGTCGAGGTCGGGATACGCCTTGACGAACATCCGCCAGGAGTCCTCCGGGTGGTTCGTCAGGTAGATGGCGGCGTCCTCGATCGCCTTCAGGAAGCGCGGCAGGCGGGCATCGGCCACAAGATCGCGATGCGTCACGAAGATGAGTTCGTCATAGGGCGGCACGCCGTTCTCCTCGGGGAAGAAGGCGCGGCCGGGATGGCCCTCGAGCTTCATCTGGGTGAGCTCGAAATTGCGGAAGCCGCCGACGGTGGCGTCGACCTTGCCGGCGATCAACGAGGGCGACAGCGAGAAATTGACGTTGATCAGCTCGACCTCGCCTTTCTTGATGCCGGCCGCCTCCAGCATCTTGCCGAGCATCGCGTCCTCGAAGCCCGAGACCGAGTAGCCGACCTTCTTGCCCTTCAGGTCCGCGAGGCTCTTGATCGGGCCGTTCGCCAGCACCGTGATCGTGTTGAGCGGCGTTTCGACCAGAGTGCCGATCCGGACCAGCGGCAGGCCGGCATCGGCGTCGAGATAGAGGTTCGGCTGGTAGTGCACCGCGATGTCGGCCTGCTTCGCGGCGATAAGGCGCGGCGGCGCGGACGGATCGGCCGGCGGGATCAGCTCGACCTCGAGATCCGCCTTCTTGAACAGGCCGAGCTCGCGGGCGACGACCAGCGGGGCGTGGTCGGGGTTCACGAACCATTCGAGCAGGACCGTGAGCTTGTCGGCCGCCTCGGCCCTCGGCACGGGGCCGAGGATCGCAGCGGCGAGGATGATGGCGGCGAAGAGGCGTCTCGGCATGGCGGGCTCCTAGGATTTGTGGGAAAGGGTGGCGTCGTCCGCCTCGCGCGCCCAGGCGGGCAGCAACAGCGCGAGACGATCGACGCAAGCGCGGAGCGCGAGGCTCATCAGGGCGAGGACCGCCAGGGCCGCGAAGACGTCGGCGGTCTGCATGCGGGCATTGGCCTGGATCATGATGAAGCCGAGCCCGGCCGAGGCGCCGACCCATTCCCCGACCACCGCGCCGAGCGGGGCGAGCGGCGCCGCGATGCGGATGCCCGAGACGAGGCTCGGCAGCGCCAGCGGCAGGCGGATCTGCGCAAGCGTCTGCCAATGCGTGGCGGGGGTAAGCGCGACGTCGTCGAGGATCGCCGGATCGGTGCGCCGGAGGCCATCGCCGAAGGCCGAGGCGACGGGGAAGAAGATGATCAGGCTCGTCATCACGATCTTGGAGGCGAGGCCGAAGCCGAACCATACGACCAGCAACGGCGCGATGGCGAAGACCGGCAGCGCCTGCGCGACCAGCACCAGCGGCCAGACGAGCTGGCCTAGGCGCGGGAAGGCCGCGACGAACACCGCGGTCGCGGCGCCCGCCGCGATGCCGATCGCCAGGCCGAGGCCGACCTCCAGCAGCGTCACGCCGGCATGGCGCAGCAGGAAGGGCCAGCGGCCGGCGGTCGCGAGCGCGACGTCGAGCGGACCGGGCAGGATGAAGGGCGGCGGGGCGAAGACCGCGACCAGCCCCTGCCACAGAGCGAGC
>JBDHTH010000515.1:0-2928 GCA_039808545.1 Phreatobacteraceae bacterium
GCCTGCTCGTCTACGGGCTGATCCTGCTGCTGGTCATTCGCTTCGCGCCGAAGGGCATAGCAGGCCTGCTGACCCATCTCCTCGGCCGGCGCGCCGGGAGCGGAGGTGAGCCGTGAGCCTGCTGGTCGCGAAGAACATCTGCGCCCATTTCGGCGGCGTGAAAGCCGTAGACGGGGTCGATCTGACGATCGAGGAGGGCGTCGTCCACGGGCTGATCGGCCCGAACGGCGCCGGCAAGACGACGCTGATCAACATCCTGTCGGGCCTCATCCCGCCGACGGCCGGCAGCATGACCTTCGACGGCACGGCCGGCGGGCCGTGGCCGATGGAGAAAGCCGTCTCGCTCGGCATCGTGCGCACCTTCCAGCAGACACGCGCCTTTCTCGGCCTCACGGTCGCAGAGAACCTGCGCATCGCCGCCGCCTCGGCGGGCGAGCCGGTTGCCGACGCGGTGGTGGACGGGCTCGGCCTGCGGCCGATCCTCAAGCGGACAGCCGGGGAGCTGCCCTATGCGGCGCTGCGCCGGCTCGGCATCGCGCTCGCCCTGTAGCTGAAGCCCCGACTGCTGCTGCTCGACGAGCCGGCGGTCGGGTTGACGGCGGAGGAGCTCGCCAGCATGGCCGACATCATCCGCCGTTGGAATCGCGAGGGCGTGACCATCCTGCTTGTCGAGCACAACATGGCGTTCCTGATGATGCTCGCCGACCGCGTCAGCGTGCTGGCGCGCGGCACCATGCTGTTCGAAGGCACGCCACGCGAATGCCAGTCGAGCCAACGCGTCATCGACACCTATCTCGGAACGGCCGCAGGCGATGCTCAGCATTAAGGGTCTTACCGCCGGCTACGGCCGGCTCGACGTGCTCCGCGACCTAGACCTGGAGCTGACGGGCGAATTGCGGGCGGTGGCGCTCGGCCCGAACGGCGCCGGCAAGACGACGCTCTGCCGCGTCGTCTCCGGCCTGATCCCGGCGAAAGCCGGCCGGATCGCATTGGAGGGGCGCGACGTGACCCGCATGAGCTCCTCCGAGCGGGTGCGCGCCGGCATCGTGCAGGTCCCCGAGGGCCGCCAGATCTTCCCGCGCCTGACCGTGCTGGAGAACCTGAAGATGGGCGCCTATGTGCACGGCGCCCCGACCGCGACCGAGCTCGACCGCGTCTACGACCTGTTTCCGATCCTGAAGGAGCGCCGCCACCATGCCGGCGGGCTTCTCTCGGGCGGCGAGCAGCAGATGCTGGCGCTCGCCCGCGCGCTGCTGACGCGGCCGAAGCTGCTGCTGCTCGACGAGCCGAGCCAGGGGCTGGCGCCGCTCGCCGTGAAGCAGGTCGGCGAGGCCGTCCGCGCCATCGCGGCGACCGGTGTGGTCGTGCTGATGGTGGAGCAGAATCTGTCGCTGGCGCAGGCCGTCGGCGAAGTCGCCTACATGCTGTCGGCTGGCCGGATCGCGGCCTCCGGACCGGTCGACGAGCTGCTGTCGGCCGAGGCGGTCAGCGCCTCCTATCTCGCGACGTGAGCGCCGGGAAAGCCGGCATGCCCGCTGTGCGCCTCGAACGGGCCGGCGCCGTGGGGTTCATCGTCATCGACAACCCCGCGGTCAATGCCGGCTCGCTGGTGGTGCGCGCCGGGCTCCTGGAGGCGCTCGACGCGCTCGCGGCCGACGCAGCCTTGGACGCCGGCGTGCTGATCGGCGCCGGCTCGACCTTCATAGCAGGCTCCGACCTGCGTGAGTTCTCGGCGCCCCTGGCCGATCCCCAGATGCCGGCGGTGATCGCGGCGATCGAGGCCTGTCCCAAGCCCGTCATCGCCGCGATCCATGGCGCCGCGCTCGGCGGCGGCTACGAGATCGCGCTCGGCTGCGATGGACGCGTCGCGGTCGCCGACGCCGTCGTCGGCCTGCCCGAGGGAACTTTCGGGATCATTCCGGGGGCGGGCGGAACGGTGCGGCTGGCGCGCCTCACCGATGCCGCGACCGCGCTGGAGATCGTTGCCTCCTGCCGCCGCGTGAAGGCGGCGGAAGCACTGGCGCTCGGCCTCGTCGATGCGGTTGTCGAGGATCTGCGCGTCGGTGCGGCCGCCTTCGCGCTGTCGCTTCAAGGCCGCAAGCGGTTGCTGCGTGCGCTGCCGCCCAAGCCGGTCGACCCGCAGGCGTTCGAGCGGAGCGCCCAGGCGGCGCTCAGGCGAGGGCGGGGCCGCCCCTATGCGGCCGAGCAGGTAGCGGCGTTCCGGCGCGCCGCGAGCGAGCCGTTCGATGTCGCCCTCGCGGAAGAGCGCGCCGTGTTCCAGCACCTGCGCCAGTCCGAGGAATCGGCGGCCCTGCGTCACCTCTTCTTCGCCGAGCGCGAGGCGGCGCGCGTCGACGGGCTGTCCGGCGTCGCGCCGCTGCCGGTCAGGACGGTCGGCATCGTCGGCGCCGGCACGATGGGCTCCGGTATCGCGGCCGCCTTTCTCGCGGCCGGCTATCCCGTGACGCTCACCGACCTGAAGCCGGAGGCGCTCGGCAGCGCCCGGGACAGGATCGCCGACTTCACCGCCAAGGCGAGTGCGGCGGCGCCGCTTGCGCTCGCGAAAGATCTCGACGCCCTCGCGGGCTGCGACCTCATCGTCGAGGCGGTGTTCGAGGACATGGGCGTGAAGCAGTCGCTGATGGGGAGGCTCGACGCGATCGTCCGGCCGGACGCGATCCTCGCCTCCAACACCTCCTATCTCGACCTCGACGCGATCGCGGCGGCGACGAGCCGTCCCGAGCAGGTGCTCGGGCTGCATTTCTTCGCGCCGGCATATGTCATGAAACTTCTGGAGATCGTCCGCGGCGCGCGCACCGCGCCGGCCGTTCTCGCGACGGCGCTGCGGCTCGGCCGCTCGCTCGGCAAGGTCGCGGTGGTGGCCGGCGTATGCGAGGGCTTCATCGGCAACCGCATCTACAATGCCTA
>JBDHTH010000516.1:0-2922 GCA_039808545.1 Phreatobacteraceae bacterium
AAGGACCGCGCCCCTGCGGGGTGAAGCGAAAATGGCCGATGGCGGCGTCGGGCCGCTTGCGCGATGCATAAGCATCGCGCTGCGCGCCCCTCCTTGCCCTCGGCCATTTTGGCTTCATCGAAAGGCCATCCATTGACGAGGCCTGACCCTAAACCCAACAGGAGCTTTCCATGCAGTTCAACAGGATCGCGGCCCTTGCCGCAGCGGCCTTCATCGCCTGCGCGGCGCCGGCCGCGGCCCAGACCTCCACCCAGATGGTCGCGGCCCGCCAGCTCGTCGAGGTGTCGGGCGCCGTCGCGGTCTACGAGGGCTTTCCGGTCAGCATTCTCGAGCAGGCCGCCGGCCGCCTCGTCGTCACCAACCAGGATCCGAAGTTCCGCGCCGCCCTCGTCGAGGTCGTGACCGCGCTGCGGCCGGAATTCGCCAATCGCAAGGCCGAGATGATCGAGCAGACCGCCGCCATCTACGCGACGCGCTTCACCGAGGCCGAGCTGAAGGAGATCACGGCCTTCTACGCGACGCCGACCGGCAAGAAGCTCGTCGCCGAGCTGCCGAAGGTCGCCGAGGCGACGCTCTTCAAGATCCGCGAGATCGGCGACAAGATCTCGACCGAGGTCACGAGCCGCTTGCGCGAAGAGATGAAGAAGCGCGGCTTCGCCATCTGACGCGGGCGCGACCATGCGCACCGTCGATCTTTTCGTCATCGGCGCCGGGTCGGGCGGCGTTCGTGCCGCGCGGATCGCCGCCGGCTACGGCGCCAGGGTGATCGTCGCGGAGGAATACCGCGTCGGCGGCACTTGCGTGATCCGCGGCTGCGTGCCGAAGAAGCTTCTGGTCTACGCTTCGCGCTTCTCGGACGCCTTCACGGATGCGAAGGGCTTCGGCTGGGAGCTCGGCGCCCGGCCGAGCTTCGACTGGGCATCGCTGATCGCCGCCAAGAACACCGAGATCGACCGGCTGGAAGGCGCCTACGGCGCGACGCTCGACGGCGCCAAGGTCGAGGTGATCCGGGATCGTGCGGTGCTGGAGACCGCTAAGACGGTGCGGCTCGTCGGCAGCGGCGAGATCATCCGCGCCGAGACGATCCTGATCGCGACCGGCGGCGCGCCGCTGCGCGAGGCCGGATTTCCGGGCGCCGAGCTCTGCATCACCTCGAACGAGGCCTTCGACCAGCCCGCCTTGCCGCGTCGCGTCGCGGTCGTCGGGGGCGGCTACGTCGCGCTCGAATTCGCGACAATCTTCTCAGGCCTCGGCGCCGAGACGACGGTGGTCTATCGCGGCCCCGAGATCCTGCGCGGCTTCGACGACGAGATCCGCGCCCATCTGCGGAGCGAGATGATGGCGCGCGGCGTCAAATTCCGCCTCAACGCGACGATCGAGCGGCTCGAGAAGACGCCGGACGGCCTCTCCTGCACCTTCGCGGGCGGCGACGTGGCGATGTTCGACGCCGTGATGCTGGCGATCGGCCGCCTGCCTGCCACGCAAGGCCTCGGGCTGGAGAAGGCCGGCGTCGCGCTCGGCCCGCTGGGCGAGGTCCTGGTCGACCACATGTCGCGGACCTCCGTCGAGAACATCTACGCGGTCGGCGACGTCACGGACCGCATCGCGCTGACCCCCGTCGCGATCCGCGAGGGCCATGCCTTCGCCGACACGGTGTTCGGCGGCCGCCCGACCAAGGTCGATCACACGACCGTCGCGACGGCGGTCTTCGCCGAGCCCGAGACCGCCTGGGTCGGCCTCGGCGAGGAGCAGGCGCGCGCCGCGCACCGCGTCGTCGACATCTATCGCGCCCGCTTCCGGCCGATGAAGGCGACGCTTTCGGGCCGCCAGACGCGGACCTTGATGAAGATCGTCGTCGACGGCGAGACCGATCGGGTCCTCGGCCTCGGCATGGTCGGCGCCGATGCCGGCGAGATCGTCCAGATGGCGGCCGTGGCGCTCACGCTCGGCGCCCGCAAGGCCGATCTCGACGCCACCATGGCGCTGCACCCCTCGGCGGCCGAGGAGTTCCTGACCATGCGCACGCGCGCCGAGCGCCACGTCCGCGACTAGGAGCCGGCGTCAGCGCGGCGCGGTCTTGTCCGGCGCCGGGCCAGAGGAGATCGGCGCCGCGCCCTTCTGCAGGATGCGCCACAGCACGAAGCTCGCCATGGTGAGATGCACCGTGGCGTTCATCAGGAACATGCCGTGCGGGCCGAGATGGTCCATCACGATCGAGGCGACCTGCGGCCCGACGATCGCGCCGATGCAATAGAGCAGCAGCAGCCCCGACGAGACCGAGACCGAATGCTCCGAGGCGATCCGGTCGTTGGTGTGCGCGGCGGTCACCGGATATTGCGTCGGCGCCGCCGCGCCGAGCACGAAGCTCGCGCCGAGCAGCACCACCCAGGCGACGTTGACGCCCGACGCGTAGATCGTCAGCTCGGCGATCGCCGCGAGGACCGCGAGGCCGATCAGCACATAGCGCCGGTCGAGCCCGTCCGAGAGCCGGCCGACCGGGAATTGGGCGAGCGCCGAGCCGACGATCAGCATCGTCATGGCGCTTGCCACCGCGGCCGGCGAGAGCCCGATTTCGCGGATATAAACCGGCATCAGCGACCACATCGTGCCGTTCGCGATGCCGATGAAGATGATCGCCACCACCCCGACCGGCGAATAGCGGTAGAGGCGCTTCAGTTCGAGCTTGCGGCTCTCCGGCTTCGGCGGCGGGTCGGCCGTCGTCATGGAGAGCGGTACGATCGCCATCGTCAGGAACATCGCGACGATCGAGAACAGCGTGAAGGAAGCCGGCTCGTCGAGCCGCAGCACCTGATTGCCGAAGGCGGAGCCGGCGAAATGCACCACCTGGTAGACGCCGAGCACGCGGCCGCGCATCGCGTTCTCGACCTTGCCGTTCAGCCAGGAATCGATCGTCGTCGAGAG
>JBDHTH010000517.1:0-2917 GCA_039808545.1 Phreatobacteraceae bacterium
TCGCGCGCCATGTCGACGAGGCTCGGATAGTACTTGTAGGGCACGTCCTTCTGCTCGGAGCGGCCGTGATAGACGACGCTGACGCCGAAGGCCTCCAGGCGCTTGGCGACCTCCTTGCCGATGCGGCCGAGGCCGACGATGCCGGCCTTGCGGTCCTGCAGCGTGCGGGTCAGCGGGTAGGGGCCCTTCAGCCAGTTGCCGGCGCGCAGGTGGCGTTCCGCCTGGTTGAATTGGCGCAGCGTGCAGAGGATGAGGCCGAGGCAGGTATCGGCGACCTCGGCGTTCAGCACGCCCGGCGTGTTGGTCACCGTGATGCCATGCGCGCCGGCCCAGGCGGCGTCGACATGGTCGTAGCCGACGCCGAAGGACGAGATGATCTCCAGCTTCGGCAGCTTCTGCATGAAGGCCGCATCGATGGCCCCATGGCCGCCGATGCTCGCCAGCGCCTTGCAGCGGTCCGCGACGCGCGCGAGGATCGCATCCCGGCCTTCGGCGCCGTCGAGGCGATGCAGCGTGAAGACCGCATCAAGCTGCTCGGCGACATGCGGCATCGGATTGCCGCTCACAACGAGGTCGGGCTTCATCGAATATCCTCCTGGGCTTCTTGCTTGGCGCGGGGCGCGCCCTCGGCGACATCCTATACAGGAGGACAGGCGGGACGCGATGGCGATTTCGATCGATCCATAATATGCGGCGCCTTTGCGAAAGCGCCTTGATTTCGGTGGTGCGGCCAGCCGATAGTGCAACCCGTCAGAGCGGTCCCGACCACGAAGGACCGCGTCGTCTCGTCCGAACGCGTGGCCTGGCCCGCCGGACCAATCGGGAGGTTGTTGAATGGCGTCCGTAGACATCATCGATGTGCGCAAGGCCTACGGCTCGACCGCCGTCATCCATGGCGTCAATATTCCGATCACGGATGGCGAGTTCGTCGTGCTGGTCGGCCCCTCGGGCTGCGGCAAGTCGACGCTGCTGCGCATGATCGCGGGCCTGGAGAACATCACGGCCGGGCAGATCAAGATCGGCGACCGGGTGGTCAACAACATCCCGCCGAAAGAGCGCGACATCGCGATGGTGTTCCAGAACTATGCGCTCTATCCGCATATGACGGTCGCCGACAACATGGCGTTCTCGCTGAAGCTGCGGAAGGCGCCGAAGAGCGAGATCGACAGCCGCGTCGGCAAGGCGGCCGACATCCTCGGCCTGCGCCCGCTGCTCGAGCGCTATCCGCGCCAGCTCTCGGGCGGCCAGCGCCAGCGCGTCGCGATGGGCCGCGCCATCGTGCGCGATCCGCAGGTCTTCCTGTTCGACGAGCCGCTCTCCAACCTCGACGCCAAGCTGCGCGTGCAGATGCGCACCGAGATCAAGGAGCTGCATCAGCGGCTGAAGACCACCACGGTCTATGTCACGCACGACCAGATCGAGGCGATGACGATGGCCGACAAGATCGTCGTCATGCATGACGGCATCGTCGAGCAGATGGGCTCGCCGCTCAATCTCTACGACAAGCCTGACAACATGTTCGTCGCCGGCTTCATCGGCTCGCCCGCCATGAATATGATCAAGGGCACGCTGCGCGTGAACGGCAAGGCGGAGTTCGTCAGCGACGGCGGCGTCGTGCTGCCGGTCGGCAATGTCTCGGGCGTGGCGAACGGCAAGAAGGTCGTCTACGGCGTGCGCCCCGAGCATTTCGTCGTAGCGCCGGACGGCGCCGAGGCCGAGGTCGTGGTGATCGAGCCGACGGGCGCGGAAGTGCAGATCGTCGCCAAGCTCGGCAACCAGGACGTCGTCGCGGTGTTCCGCGAGCGGCTCGACGTGCAGCCGGGCAGCAAGATCAAGCTGAAGCCGAACGTCGCGACCTCGCATCTGTTCGACGCCGAGACCGGCAAGCGGCTCTGAGCGGGGCAATCCGCACGCTATCGCATGCGCCGCCACGCGCGGCGCATGGTCTCCAATAATCATCATGACGAGGTCCCGAAGCAGGTCCTCGCGGATCTCTTATGGAGGAACGACAATGAGCGTATCCAGACGTGACCTGCTGCTCGGCACCGCCGGGCTGGCGGCCGGCGCGACGCTCGCCGGCACGGCGCCGGCGATCTCGCAGGCCGCGAATATCGAGAAGGGGGCGAGCCTGCGCGTGCTGCGCCCGACCAAGTTCCTGGATCCCGACCAGGCGATCTTCGACGAGAACACTGCCGCCTTCACCAAGGCGACCGGCGTCCAGGTGCGGGTCGACTATGCGAGCTGGGAGGATCTGCGCCCGCAGACCGCGGTGACCGCGAATACGGGCGCGGGCCCGGACGTGGTCGTCGGCTGGTCGGACGATCCGCACATCTTCGCCGACAAGCTGGTCGACCTGACCGACGTCGCCACCGATCTCGGCAAGCGGTATGGCGGCTGGTATCCGCTCGCGGAGCGCTACGGCAAGAAGTTCAAGACCGACCAGTGGATCTCGATCCCGATGGGCGGCTCGGGCGGCCCGGCGGTCTATCGCGAATCCTGGGTCAAGGAAGCGGGTTTCGACGGGATTCCGAAGGATCTCGACGGTTTCCTCAACCTCTGCCGCAAGCTGAAGGCCAACAACCATCCGGCCGGCTTCGCGCTCGGCAACGCGGTCGGCGACGGCAACGCCTTCTGCAACTGGCTCGTCTGGACCCATGGCGGCTTCATGGTCGACGAGAACCTGAAGGTCGCGATCAACTCCAAGGAGACGATCGAGGCGCTGAAATACGGCAAGGCGCTCTACGAGACCTTCATTCCGGGCACGCTCTCCTGGCTCGACACCTCGAACAACAAGGCGCTGACGGCCGGCGAAATCGGCCTCACGCAGAACGGCGTCTCGCTCTATTTCTCGATCAAGAACAACAAGGACGAGAAGATCGCGGCGATCGGCAAGGACCTCAACCACGCGCAGATGCCG
>JBDHTH010000518.1:0-2910 GCA_039808545.1 Phreatobacteraceae bacterium
TTGCGTACCGCACCCGTCCGCGCCGCCCCGAGATCGCCTGATCCGCCATGCACAGCAAGCGCGTCGCGACCCTTCATGGCTGGCTGCTCCTGCTGCCGGCCATGGCGCTGCTGGCGCTGTTCACGCATTGGCCGGCGGTCGCGACCTTCATCGACAGCTTCCGCTCCACGCCCCGGCCGCGCCGACCGGCGCGCTTCGTCGGCCTCGACAACTACCAGCAGATAATCGCCGACCCGATCTTCTGGCGCTCGCTGACCAACAATCTGTGGTTCGCGCTCGGCACCGTGCCGGTCTCGATCGCGCTGGCGCTGCTGATGGCGCTGTGGGTGAACGACCGGATCACCGGCCGCACCCTCATCCGCATGGCCTATTTCACGCCGACCGTGCTGCCGATGATCGCGGTCGCCAATATCTGGCTGTTCTTCTTCACGCCGCAATACGGGCTGCTGGAGCAGGTCACCTCCGCGCTCGGCCTGCCGGCCCATAACTGGCTCGGCGACAATTCCACGGCGCTTCTCGCCATCACGATCGTGGCGATCTGGAAGGAGGCCGGCTTCTTCATGATCTTCTACCTGGCGGCGCTCCAGGCGATCCCGACGAGCCTCGCCGAGGCCTCGGCCCTGGAGGGCGCCTCGCGCTGGCATTTCTTCCGCCGCGTCCAGTTCCCGCTGCTGATGCCGACGACGCTCTTCGTGCTCGTCAACGCGGTGATCAACGCCTTCCGCCTCGTCGACCATATCGTGGTGATGACGCGCGGCGGCCCCGACAACGCGACGACGCTGCTGCTCTATTACATCTATCAGGTCGGCTTCAATTTCTGGGACACGACCTATGCGGCGGCGCTTACCACGGTGCTGCTGACCTTGCTGGCGGTGATCGCCTTCGTCCAATACGCCTGGCTCGAGCGGCGGACCCACTATCGATGAACCGCCTCGATCCCTATCAGCCGCGCGGCCTCTGGCGGGTGCTCGAAAGCGCCGGGGCGGGGCTGCTCGCGATCCTTTGGATACTCCCCCTCGCCTATGCGGCCTGGGCGGCGTTCCACCCGCCGGAATATTCGACGAATTTCACGCTGCTGGCGCCGCTGAGCCTGGAGAACTTCGCCAAGGCCTGGGCCGCGGCACCCTTCGCGCGCTATTTCCTCAACACCTTCATCCTTGTGACGCTGATCCTCGCCTGCCAGATCGTGCTCGGCACGCTCGCGGCCTATGCGCTGGCGCGCTACGACTTCGTCGGCCGCGACATCGCCTTCGCGCTGGTGCTGGCCCAGCTCATGATCATGCCGGACGTGCTGATCGTGGAGAACTACCGGACGATGACGGCGATCGGCCTCGTCGACACGATTCCCGGCATCGCACTGCCCTATGTCGCCTCCGCCTTCGGTATTTTCCTGCTGCGGCAGACCTTCAAGACCGTGCCGAAGGAGCTCGACGACGCCGCGCGCGTCGAGGGCGCCGGGCCACTCCAGGTGCTGCTCAAGGTCTATGTGCCGCTCGCCAAGCCCATCTACGTCGCCTACGGGCTGGTCTCGATCTCGTTCCACTGGAACAACTTCCTGTGGCCGCTGATCATCACGAACTCGGTCGAGGCGAGGCCCTTGACGGTCGGCCTCCAGGTCTTCTCCTCCTCCGACCAGGGCATCGACTGGTCGGTCATCTCGGCCGCGACGCTGATGACCGCCGCGCCGCTGCTGATCGGCTTCCTGCTGTTCCAGCGCCAGTTCGTCCAGAGCTTCATGCGCGCCGGCATCAAATAGGTCCTCCATGAAACTCATCACCTGGAACCTGCAATGGGGCGTTGGCGTCGACGGGCGCTGCGACCTCGGGCGCCAGATCGAGGCGGCGCGGGCCATCGCGGATTTCGACGTGCTGTGCCTGCAGGAGGTCGCCGACAACTTCCCGGAGCTGTCGAACCAGGGCGGCGTCGACCAGCTCACCGCGATCGCCGACCTGCTGCCGGGCTATACGGCCATCGCCGGCATCGGGCTCGACCTGCCGGCCGAGAATGGCGGCCGCAAGCGCTTCGGCAACATGATCCTGTCGCGCCTGCCGGTCGGCCCGGTGACGAGGCACGCCCTGCCCTACGCGGCCGACACCACGCCGAGCATGCCGCGCCTGCTGCTGGAGGCGACCATCATGGCGCCGTCCGGGGCGATCCGCGTGATGACGAGCCATCTCGAATGGTTTTCGCGCACTCTGCGGGGCGCACAGGTCGCCGGCATCCGCGAGGCACACCGTCTCGCCTCTCTGCGCGCCGCCGCGCCGCGCGACTGGAAGCCCGGCACGACCTTCGTCGCTCCCGTAGAGACGAAATCCGCGATCCTCGTCGGCGACTTCAACATGACGCCGGACGATCCCCTCCTCGCCGATCTCGCCGCGCCCTTCGCCGAGCCGGCCACGCCGCGCCTCATCGATGCCTGGGCGGCGCTTCATCCAGGCAGCCCGCACCCGCATTCCTTCTGCATCTACGAGCACCGCTACGGCGAGGCGCATTGCTGCGACTACGCCTTCGTCAGCGAGGAATTGGCGTCGCGCCTGACGCACATCGCCTATATCGGCGACACGCAGGCCTCCGACCATCAGCCCGTGCTGCTGGAGCTCGCGGCGTGACCGAGCCGCGCTTCGACTTGCCAATCTCGGCCTTCATCATCTGCAAGGATGAGCGGGACTTCATCGAAGCCTGCATCCGCAGCCTCGATTTCTGCCGCGACATCGTCGTCGTCGATTCCGGCTCGACCGACGGCACGCTCGACATCCTCCGCGGCCTGATCGCCGAAGGCTTCCCGATCCGTCTGTTCGAGCGCGAATGGCCAGGATACGCGCGCCAGAAGCAATTCGCGCTGGAACAGACGCGCGAGGCCTGGTGCCTGTCGCTCGATGCCGACGAATGTCTCGACGAGCGCCTGCGCGC
>JBDHTH010000519.1:0-2908 GCA_039808545.1 Phreatobacteraceae bacterium
CCGTTCGGCCCGACGAGGCCGATCTTCTCGCCCTTCTGGAGGGCGGCCGAGGCCTCGATGAAGACGATCTGCTGGCCGTTCTGCTTGCCGATATTTTCAAGGCGAATCATGAAATTCACGAACCATGCGGAGTTTGCGAGCGCCAATACGCGAAGCGGCGTGCCCGCGAAAGAGCGGATGCGCGTGTGTTCAGCATGCTCTTGACGATGGCGGGGAATATTTATATCCATCCGGTCGGAAATAAACGGAGCGCCTCATGGGCCGTCATCGCCGCATCGACCGGGACGCCGTGCTCGACGCCGCCGAGCGCGTCGTGGCATCGAGCGGCGCCGCGCGGCTGACGCTCGAGGCTGTCGCGGCCGAAGCCGGCATCAGCAAGGCGAGCGTCCTCTACGACTACAAGACGAAGCGCGAGCTGATCCGGGCCGTCATCGAGCGGCGCGCCGAAGCCGAGAACCGGCGCCTGCAGACCTATATCGACGCTCTGGGCGGCGCGCCGGACGCGGCGATCCGCGGCCGTCTCGCTGGCGCTGCCGAACCGATCTCCTCCGAGGAGCGGACCGTGGCGATCAGCCTCTGCTCGGCGCTCGCGCAGGATCCGGAGTTGCAAGCCCCCATCCGGGATGCGATACGCATGCGCGTCGCGGAGATCCGCAGCGCATCGACCGCGCCGCGCGGCGCCATGCTGGCCTTCCTGGCGACGGAAGGCCTCATGCTGCTCGAATGGTTCAGCCTGGCGCCCTGGTCGGAAGCCGAGCGCGCCGCGCTGATCGCCGATATCGGCTGGCTCATCGGCCAGCAGCCGGACGCCGCTGAGGAGCCTTCCGCCGAGGCCGAACCGGTCACCTCATAGCCACCGCAAGATAGCCAACTGTAAGTCATCGAGGCTTCCCATGCCTGCCGTATCCAGACTCTTCGCGCTCGGCGCCGCCGCCGGCCTCGTCCTGCTCCTCGCCGCCTGCAAGGAGGAGCAGAAGGCCGCCGCGCCGCCGCAGGAGATGCCGCCGACCGAGGTCGGCACCGTCACGGTCCAGCCCGAGGCGATTCCCGTCACCAACAACCTGCCGGGCCGCATCGCGCCGACCCGCATCGCCGAGGTGCGCCCGCGCGTCTCCGGCATCGTAATCGAGCGCGTCTTCCAGCAAGGCAGCATCGTCAAGGCGGGCGACGTGCTCTACCGGATCGATCCGGAGCCGTTCAAGGTGCGGGTCGCCAGCGCCGAGGCGCGGCTGAAGCGGGCCGAGGCGAGCCAGCTCCAGGCCCGCCAGCAGGCCGATCGCGTCGCCGAGCTGCGCGACCGCAACGTCGCCAGCGTCCAGCAGCAGGAGACCGCGACCGCCGCGCTCGCCCAGGCCGACGCCGACGTCATGGCGGCCCGCGCCGATCTCGCGGCCGCCAAGCTCGATCTCGAATACACCGATGTTCGGGCCCCGATCACCGGCCGCATCGGCCGCGCCCTGATCACCGAGGGCGCGCTGGTCGGCAGCACCATGGTCGACGCGCTCGCCACGATCCAGCAGCTCGACCCGATCTATGCCGACTTCACCCAGTCGGCGACCGAGTTGCTGGCACTGAGGCGCGCGCTGAAGATCGGCGCGCTGGCGAGCGCCGACGAAGGCGCCGCCAATGTCCGCCTGATGTTCGACGACGGCAGCGCCTACAAGCATCCCGGCAAGCTCTTGTTCTCCGAGGCGACCGTCGACGCGACGACCGGCCAGGTGACGCTGCGCGGCGAGTTCCCGAACCCGGACGGAGACCTTCTGCCCGGCATGTATATCCGCGTCGTCATCGAGCAGGGCGTGCAGGAGAACGCGCTCGCGGTGCCGCAGCAGGCGATCCAGCGCGACGGCGGCGGCCAGGCGCGGCTCTATATCCTGAAGCCCGACGGCACGCTCGAACTGCGCCCCGTCCGGGCCGGCCGCACGGTCGGCGACCGCACCGTGATCGGCGAGGGGCTCAACGCCGGCGACCAGGTGCTGGTCGAAGGCTTCCAGAAGATCCGCCCCGGCGCGAAGTTCAAAGGCGTGCCCTGGCGGCCGCAGCAGACCGGGCCGGCGCCGGCCAAGAAGCAGGGCTGAGCCGCCATGCCGCGTTTTTTCATCGAACGGCCGATCTTCGCCTGGGTCGTCGCGATCTTCATCATGCTGGCCGGGATCATCGCGATCCCGCAGCTTCCGATATCGCAATACCCGAACGTCGCGCCGCCGCAGATCTCGGTGAGCACCAACTATCCGGGCGCTTCGCCTGAGGAGATCTACCAGAGCGTCACGCGGCCGATCGAGGAGGAGCTGAACGGCGTTCCGGGCCTGCTCTATTTCGAGTCGACCTCGGAGGCCAACGGCCGCATCCAGCTCAACGTCACCTTCGCGCCCGGCACCAAGATCGGCGAGGCGCAGGTCGAGGTGCAGAACCGCATCCGCCGCGTCGAGCCGCGCCTGCCGCAATCGGTCGTCCAGCAGGGCACGCGCGTCGAGCAGGCCGGCTCGGGCTTCCTGATGGTCGTGACCCTGACCTCGACCGACGGCTCGGTCGACGTCGTCGGGCTCGGCGACTATCTCAGCCGCAACGTCATCGGCGAACTGCGCCGCGTGCCGGGCGTCGGCAGCGCCCAGCTCTTCGCCACCCAGCGCTCGATGCGCATCTGGATGGACCCCGAGAAGATGCTCGGCCTCGGCCTCACGGCCAACGACATCATCGCGGCGGTGCGCGCCCAGAACGCCCAGGTCGCGGCCGGCCGCATCGGCGCCCAGCCGAACCCGATCAACCAGCAGATCTCCGCCACCGTGCTCGTGAAGGGCCAGCTCGCGACCCCCGAGCAATTCGGCGCGATCGTGCTGCGCGCCAATGTCGACGGCTCCTCGGTGCGCCTGTCCGACGTGGCGCGCATCGAGGTCGGCGGCGAGACCTA
>JBDHTH010000520.1:0-2898 GCA_039808545.1 Phreatobacteraceae bacterium
AGCTCAGGATCGCGAGCCGTCTCGACGACCCCGGCCCCGCCATCGGCGACGCCGTCCGGCTCGCCTGGGAACCCGGGTATGCCCGTCTCTATCCCGTCTGAGCCGCCAGCGCGGCCCGCAGCAATCCCAACCCCTTTCCGAGGACATCATGACAGCCCCTGCCAAGCTCCACATCCATTTCGACAGCCGCCGCGAGGCGGATCCGGTCTTCCATATGCGCGAGGATCTGTGCCGCGCCGCCTTCGCGCGCCGGCCGGAGCTCGCCGGCAAGGTCGAGATGAGTTGGACATGGAACCAGGAGGGCATCGCCGCGCCGCTCGCCAGCGCCGACATGCTGGTCGGGTTCCGCATGCCGAAAGAGCTGATCCGCGACGCCGCTCCGAAGCTGAAGGCCATTCATCTGATCGGCGCCGGCGTCGAGCATCTGCGGCCGCTCGACTGGGTGCCGAAACACATCACCATCACCAATAACCGCGGCGTCCATGCGCAGAAGGCGGGCGAATACATCATCCTCGCCCTGCTGATGCTCAACAACTACATCCCGGCGCTCGCCACCGCGCAGCGCGAGAATGTCTGGAACCCGCTCTTCTCGACCAGTGTGAAGGGCAAGACCGTGCTGATCGTCGGCGCCGGCAAGCTCGGCAGCGCCGGCGCGGCCGAGGCGCGCAAGCTCGGCTTCCGCGTCATCGGCATCCGCCGCAGCGCGACGCCGAACCCGGATTGCGACGAGACCTACGGGGCCGACCGCCTGCACGAGATGCTGCCGCGCGCCGACTTCGTGCTCGTCACCGCCCCGGCCACGGCCGAGACCGAGGGGATGATGGGCGAGCGCGAATTCGCGCTGATGAAGAAGGGGGCCGGCTTCATCAATTTCGGCCGCGCCAAGGTCTGCGACTACGCAGCGCTCACGCGGGCGCTCGACAGCGGCCATCTGTCCGGCGCCATCCTCGACGTGTTCGACCCCGAGCCGCTGCCATCCTCCTCGCCGCTCTGGAACGTGCGCAACCTTTTCATCACGCCGCATTGCTCCTCGGACGATGCCGACGCCTATATCCCGATCACCCTCGACCTCGTCTTCGAGAATGCCGCGCGCATGCTCGCCGGCGAGCCGCTGCTGAATGCGGTCGACCTGACGCTGGAATATTGATGGTGCCGGGCGTCGGAGTGCTCTTGCTGCAGCCCGGCGGCGCAAGAGTCTCCCGCCAGCACTCTCGACCGTCGTGATGCCGTATCGCTGCGAGAGTATCCGGCCGTCAGTTGCGGCCGAGGGCCGCGACCGGGTCGAGGCGGGAGGCGTTGCGCGCCGGCAGGAAGCCGAAGCCAAGGCCGATCAGCGTCGAGGACAGGACAGCGGCGAAGCGTGAAGTCCGTCTGTGACCGGGAAGGGCTGGCCCGATCAAGGCCCTTCGGAAAGGGCCGGATCTTGAAGCGGTCCTCAAATTGCCGATGCATGCAAGCCGCATCTACGGCACTGCAATCCATCGTAATGGTTCGCAGTCGCCGGCGGCCTGGCCAGCACGAAGAAACGCGGCGATGCAGTCACGACGACGGAGGATCGCCGCCCTGGTCGCCGGCGATAGCGCGCTCAGCAGATCGTCTGCGGCGAGAGCGGATGAATAGACGCCATGGGCTTCCCGCAACGCCAAAAGCTTCGCGCCGGCAAGATTGGGCTGCGGGTTGGACCATTGCATCCAGCCCCGCAGGCGCGCTTCGGCATATCCGCTCAGAGCCTCCGGCGTCGGGTAGAGGACGGCACTTTCGCCGAAGGCCTTTGCGGCCGTGCCCCAATCGTCTGAGGACATGCTGCGGCGCGCCTGGACCAGGAATGCGGCGGCAGAGGTCGTATCGGCATGGGGTATGGGCGATGTCAGCCGCTCTCGGACCGCATCCGGTCTCATGAGTTCGGCTTGCGACAACAGGGTCGCGGAGGCGCATGTTTCGCTGGCCAAGCCGAGCAGGACGCTGCATGCGGCCATCAGCAATCCGGTCCCGAAAGGACGGGATGATGCAATCGGACTCAAATCAGTCTGTCTGTTCACGACGTTCATCCGGGCCGCAGTCCCCCCAGGACAGGTGCAATCATGCCTATTGTCGTCCAAGGCGGCTTACAAATGCGAATTGCGGATTCTCGCGGAAGATTTTCGGCCGTTCGAGCCATAGATGAGATTCCGGAGGCGGTCCGGTTTCGTCATCACGCCTGTCAAAGACGAAGCAACTCCGCGGCGTTTTCGTAGAACCATTTCCGCTTCACCGGATCGGAAATGGGCAGGGCTTCGAGTTCCGCGACGGTGCGCGAGACGGGAAGCATCGGATAGCCCGTCCCGAACAGGATCCGATCCTGAAGTATGCGGCTGCCATATTGCAGCAGCGGCTCGTAGCCGGCGTCGGGCGCGACGAGCAGCTTGGGGCGCACCGAGACGATGCCGATCCTGAGATTGCGATGCCGCCAGGCGACCGCGATGAGCTCGTGGATCCAGGGCCATCCTGGGGGAGAGGCCAAGGCGCGCAGCTCGGGGAAATGCGTCATCACCTCGTCGAGATGGGCGGGGCGGCCGAACTCCATCAGGCTTTCGGTCGAGAAGTTCACACCGCAATGGATGTTGACGGGGATGTCGAGATCGACGCAGGCGGCATAGAGCGGATAGAGCCGCTTGTCGTTCGCCGCGAGGCGATGCTCGAAGCACTGGATGTTGAGGCCTTTCAGGCCGAGCTCGGTGACCGCCCGGCGCAGTTCCCGCACCGCGGCCATGCCCTTGTGCGGATCGACCCCGGCGAAGCCGATGAAGCGTCCGCCCTGCGCGCGGCAGAAGGCCGCGACATCGTCGTTCGAGATGCGGAAGCCGAAGGTGGTCTCCAGATCGCGCGCCTTCACCACGATATGGCGCGCATCGACCGTAT
>JBDHTH010000521.1:0-2883 GCA_039808545.1 Phreatobacteraceae bacterium
AAGCGCAGGATGTTGTCGACCTCGGCGCCGCGCCAGCCATAGATCGACTGGTCGTCGTCGCCGACGCAGCAGATGTTCTTCTTCGCCTGGGCAAGGAGGCGCAGCCAGAGATACTGCGCGACGTTGGTGTCCTGGTACTCGTCGACCAGCATGAAGCGGAAGCGGTCGTGGTACTGGGCGAGCACGTCCTTGTGCTCGCGGAAGAGGCGGATCGATTCGAGCAGCAGGTCGCCGAAATTGACCGCGTTCAGGGCTTTCAGCCGCGCCTGGTAGTCCTTGTAGAAGGCGCCGCCCCGGCCGTTCGCGAAGGCTTGCGCCTCGCCGGCCGGTACGTCTTGGGGCGAAAGGCCGCGATTCTTCCAGGAATCGATGAGGTTGGCGAGGACGCGGGCCGGCCAGCGCTTGTCGTCGATGTTCTCGGCGGCGAGGAGCTGCTTCAGCAGGCGGATCTGGTCGTCGGTGTCGAGGATCGTGAAGTCGGACCGGAGGCCTACCAGCTCAGCGTGGCGGCGCAGGATGCGCGCGCCGATCGAGTGGAAGGTGCCGAGCCAGGGCATGCCCTCGACCGCATGGCCGACCAGCTTGCCGATGCGCTCCTTCATCTCGCGCGCCGCCTTGTTGGTGAAGGTGACGGCGAGGATCTCGGAAGGGCGGGCGCGGCCGGAGGCGAGGATATGGGCGATGCGGGCGGTCAGGACCCGCGTCTTGCCGGTGCCGGCGCCGGCAAGCACCAGCACGGGGCCGTCGATGGTCTCGACCGCGAGGCGCTGCTCGGGGTTCAGGCCTTCGAGATAGGCCGCATGGCTCGCCCGCGCCGCGAGCGCGCGCGCCGCCAGGCCGCCGCCCGCCGGAGGCATGGGGAGGCGGGTGGAAGCGTCGTCGTCGTCGCGGCGATATGAGCGAGAAGGGTCGGCCACCGGGCCAGAAATCTCCGAATCCATTGCCCGTAAAATGGCATTTGCGGGCCGATTTGGCGAGGGCAAGGCCTCAGTAAAGGTGGAGCAGCACCGGCAGCACACCGGCATCCTGCAGCGCTTCGATGGTCTCGGCGAGCGGAATCGCGGCGAGGAAGATGCAGGCGTCGAGGAACGAGCGGACGACCAGCTTGGGGCGGATCTCCAGCATCTCCGGGCCCTGCCAGCGCCGGAAATCCGGGATGAAGCGCGGCACCTCGGCGAGATAGTCGAGATAGGGCCTGCCCATCGATTGGGAGAGCGCCGCCTCCTCCTTGCCGACCACGATGGCGAAGACCGCCAGCGTCAGCCCGGTCATCAGCAGGGCGACCGAGAGGCTGCCGGTCTGCGCGCCGGCGCCCGCCGCGCCGATCACCGAGAAGACGTAGAGCGGGTTGCGGACGATCGAATAGGGGCCTTCGCGCACCAGCGTCTCGATCTTGCGGCCGCCGATATAGAAGGTCGACCAGGCGCGCCCGACGATCGCGATGCCGATCATCACCAGGCCCAGCCATTCGATGCCTTCATGGATGAAGGAGCGGTTCGGCGCCGCCGAGCCGGTCACCATGACGAGCGCCAGCAGCAAGATCAGCAGCCCGCCGATCGCCGCCTTGCGGATGAGCTGGACGCGCGCCAGCCCGAATGTCAGTTCCATGTCGAACTCCAAGCGCCCCCCGGCGCCCGTGCCTCAGCGCTTTAGCGCAACCGCGCGGCCGACGCCATCGGGCAGCGGCAGCCGCTCATGCGCCGCCATGATCCGCTCCAGCCGGGCGAAGACGTCCATCGGGAAAGGCGCGACGCGGCGCACGCGCATGTCGATATGCAGCGACAGGTTCTCGGAGGTCGCGCAGAGCGTGTCGGTGACGGCGTGATGCATCTGCAGGAAGTAGTGGATACGCTTCTCGTCATGGGCGATGAGCTGGATCGAGATGCGGACGACGTCGCCCGCCTTGATCTCGTTGAGGTAGCGGACATGGATCTCGGCCGCGAAGAAGGAGAGGTTGCGCTCCTTCAGGTAGTCCTCGCCCATGCCGATTCGCGCGAAGACCTCGTCCACCGCCCGGTCGAACAGGGTCACGTAGTAGGCGACGTTGACATGGCCGTTATAGTCGATCCACTCGGGCTCGACCGCCATGTCGGAAGCCCAGAGAAGGCCCGAGAACTCGCCCATGATCGCCTTCCCCTCGCCCGAGCCATGCGCGGCGCCGTCGCTTCTTTCCCGCATTAGCCACTGTCGGCCCGGCGCCCGCAAGCTATAGTCGCGCTTCTTCGAGGCAGCGACGAGGAGCGCATGGGCGAGGCAGCGAAATCCGATCGGGCGCGACCCGACCCCGTGGTGGTGGCGGGCGTCGTCGGGCAATTGCAGGCGATGTTCGGCAATCGCTGCGTGACTTCGCGTGCGGTGCGCGAGCAGCACGGCCACACCGTCACCTGGATCGAGAACCAGCCGCCCGACGCGGTCGTCTATCCGGAGACGACCGCCGAAGTGGTCGAGATCGTCAAGCTCTGCGCGGCGCAGAAGGTGCCGGTCATCCCGTTCGGCACCGGCACCTCGCTGGAGGGCCATGTCAACGCGCCGTTCGGCGGGATGTCGATCGATACCAGCCTGATGAAGGCCGTTCTCGCGGTGCATGCCGAGGATCTCGACTGCGTCATCGAGCCCGGCGTCACCCGCAAGGCGCTGAACGAATATCTGCGCGACAAGGGGCTGTTCTTCCCGATCGATCCGGGCGCCGATGCCTCGCTCGGCGGCATGGTCGCGACGCGCGCCTCCGGCACCAACGCGGTGCGCTACGGCACCATGAAGGACAATGTGCTCGCGCTGAAGGTGGTGCTCCCGAACGGCGACGTGGTCACGACGGCCAGGCGCGCCCGCAAATCCTCCTCGGGCTACGACCTGACGCGGTTGATCGTCGGCTCGGAGGGCACG
>JBDHTH010000522.1:0-2882 GCA_039808545.1 Phreatobacteraceae bacterium
GATCGGGCTCGAAGCGCGGCACGCGCGCGAGGCCGGAATCGATCACGACGCGCACGCCCTCGATCGTCAGGCTGGTCTCCGCGATGGCGGTCGCCAGCACGATCTTGCGACGGCCCGGTCCGGCGGGCGCGATGGCGCGGTCCTGGCTCGCCGGATCGAGCGTGCCGTGCAGCGGCGCGATATCGACCGTCGGATCGGCAACGAGATCGGCGAGGCGCCGCTCCGTGCGGCGGATCTCGGCGGCGCCCGGCAGGAAGGCGAGGATCGAGCCGTCCGCCTCGCGCAAGGCGCGCAGGATCGCGCCCGCCATCGCGGCCTCGATCGGCTCACGGGGATCGCGGCCGATCCAGCGCGTCTCGACCGGGAAGGCGCGGCCGGCGCTCTCGATCACCTCGGCGTTGCCGAGGAGGCGGGAGACGCGGGCGCCGTCGAGCGTCGCCGACATGGCGAGGATACGCAGGTCCTCGCGCAGCCCCTGCTGCGCGTCGAGCGCCAGAGCGAGGCCGAGATCGGCATCGAGGCTGCGCTCATGAAACTCGTCGAACAGCACCGCCGCGACGCCATCCAGCGCCGGATCGGCGATGATCATCCGCGTGAAGATGCCCTCGGTGACGATCTCGACGCGCGTTCTGGCACTCACCTTCGAGCCGAAGCGGACGCGCAGCCCCACCGTCTCGCCGACGCGCTCGCCGAGCGTTCCGGCCATGCGCTCGGCGGCGCCGCGCGCCGCGATGCGGCGCGGCTCCAGCACCAGGATGCGGCCGCCCTTCGCCCAGGGCTCGTCCAGCAGCGCGAGCGGCACGCGCGTCGTCTTGCCGGCGCCGGGCGGCGCGATCAGCATCGCCGCGTTGCGCGCGGCAAGCGCCCCGCCGAGGGCCGGCAGGGCGTCGTCGATCGGCAATGGGAAGTCGAAGCGTCTCAGCGGAAGAACACGAGCGTGACGAGGATGAAGGTCGGGATCAGCAGCGCGCCGGACCACAGCATATAGCCGAAGAAGCTCGGCATCTTCACGCCCATGTCCTTGGCGATCGCGTAGACCATGAAGTTCGGCGCGTTGCCGATATAGGAGTTGGCGCCCATGAACACCGCGCCGCTCGAGATCGCCGCGAGGGTGAGCGCCAGCGGTCCCATCAGGTGCTGCGGATCGCCGCCCGCGAGCTCGAAGAAGACGAGATAGGTCGGGGCGTTGTCGAGGAAGGACGAGAGCCCGCCCGTCAGCCAGAAATAGGCGGCGTTGTTGGGCGAGCCGTCCGGATTGGTAACGAGGCGCACGAGGGGGCTGAGCGCGCCGTCGGTGCCGGCCTTCAGGATCGCGATCACCGGCACGATGGCGATGAAGATGCAGGCGAAGAGCTTGGCGACCTCCTTGATCGGCCCCCAGGAGAAGCCGTTCGCGGCGCGGATGCCGCCCTGCGTCAGCTTCAGCGAGAGGAGCGCGATGGCAATGAAGGCGACGTCGCGGACGATGTTCTGCAGCTCCAGCCGCGCGCCCGGCACGTCGATGCCGATGCCGGGCTTCCAATAGGCCGAGAGGAGGATCGCCGCGATGATCGCCCCCAGCAGCAGGAAGTTGACGGTGCCGTCGATGCCGATGCGGCTGTCCGGCGTCGGGTCGGGCTTGATCCGGCCCTCCTTCCTGTAGAGCCAGCTATCGATCGCGAAGAACACCGCGATGAGGATCGCGACCGCGAACAGCGTCTCGTGGAAGAGATGCGTCGTCGTCCAGAAGAAATTCACGCCCTTCAGGAAGCCGACGAAGAGCGGCGGATCGCCGAGCGGCGTCAGCGAGCCGCCGATATTCGACACCAGGAAGATGAAGAACACCACCACATGCACGTTGTGCACGCGGTCGTCATTGGCGCGGATCAGCGGGCGGATGAGGATCATCGAGGCGCCGGTCGTGCCGACCACCGAGGCGAGCGCCGTGCCGATCAGCAGCAGCACGCTGTTGGCGACCGGCGCGCCGTGGATGTTGCCCTTCACAAGGATGCCGCCCGCCACCGTGAACAGGGCGAAGAGCAGCAGGATGAAGGGGATGTATTCGAGCAGCAGGGTATGCAGGAGCGTCGCGAGCGATACGCCGGCGCCGAAGGCGGCGATCATCGGCACGATCACGGCCGCCGACCAGAAGGCCGCGAACTTGCCGTAGTGATGCTCCCAGACATGCGGGAAGGCGACCGGCCCCAGCGCGATCGAGGCGAGGATGCCGGCAAAGGGCAGCGCCCAGAGGAGGCTCAGGGCGCGCCCGTCGATGGTCTCGGCGGCGGAAGCGGGTTCCATCATCAGCGCCGACAGCGCGAGCGCCGTCATTCCGATCTTGCCGCCGCAGCCCCGCATCGCATCCCCCTCGTTTGCGACGGTTCTAGCCAGCGTGCGGCGCGCCGGCAACACGAGGGGCCGAAAGCGTCATGCAGCCGTCATCGCTTTCATGTTCACGGAAGGGGCATGAAAGAGATGCTGATTCCTTTTCTTGCCGTGGTCCTGGCGGGTTTCGCCGGCCTCTCCCTCCTGATCCATATCGGCGGCCTGCTGGTCGCCGCCATCCGGGCGGGGCGGCCGAAGCCGGCGCCGCTCGCGGACGCGCCCGCCATCACCATCCTGCGCCCGATCTCGGGGCTGGAGAACTGCCTGGAGGCGACGCTCGCCTCCACCTTCCGGCTCGACTATCCACGCGACAGGGTCGAGATCCTGTTCTGCGCCGACGATGCGAACGATCCGGCCGCGGCCCTCGCGCGGCGCCTGATGGCGCGGCATCCCGAGGCCGATGCCCGGCTGCTGACGGGCCGCGAGCATTTCAGCGCCAATCCGAAGCTGACCAACATCGCCAAGGGCTGGCGCGCCGCCCGGCACGACTGGATCGTGATGGCGGACAGCAACGTGCT
>JBDHTH010000523.1:0-2871 GCA_039808545.1 Phreatobacteraceae bacterium
GCCCGTGCCGTTCTTGATCACGGCGATCGGGATGCGGGTCGCGCCCCAGGCGTCGTCGTCCGGGGAATGCGGGATCATGATGAAGCCCGCCTGCTTGCCGCTCCTCTCCGGATCGACCGTCATGAAGGCGCTGGAGGGGCGGGGCTTGGTCACCTTCGGCATGGGGCGCGTCCTCGGGATGCGGAAGCGAAAGGGCCGGCGCGCGGCCGGCCCTCGGGAATGGAGGCGGCCGTCAGAGCGTCGGCAACGGGTCCATCGGCATGTCGAGATACTTCTTGTGCAGGCGGTCGAGCTCGCCGTTCAGCGAGTTGAAGAAGATGAAGCCGTCGAGCCAACGGACGAGGTTATGCTGGTCCATCTGCACGCCCATATGGGCGGGCGAGCGGCGGATCGTGAATTTGCGCTCGAACTCCTTGCTCGGGTTCTGCTTGGCGAGCGCCTGGGCGACGATCGAGTTGGTGGCGAGGAGGTCGGCCTGGCCCGAGATATAGGCGGCCGCGGCCGTTGCGTCGTCCTCGGTGCGCATGACGGTCGCCTTCGGGTTGGCGGCCGAGATGGCGAGCTCCTGTGTCGTGCCCTTGGCGGCGGCGACGCGGAGCGAGGCGAGCTTCTCGGCGGAATCGACCGATACGCTCTTCGGCCCGTAGACCGCGAGGAAGGTGTTGGCGTAGGGCGCCGTGAACAGGATCTGCTTGGCGCGCTCGGGCGTCAGCCCCATCACCGAGATGACGATGTCGACCTTGTCGGTGAGCAGGAACGGGATGCGGTTGGCGCCCGTGATCTGCTGCATCTCGAGCTTCACGCCGAGCGCCTTGGCGACCATCTCGGCGAGCTCGATGTCGAAGCCGATCGGCTTCCTCTCGGCATCGACCGCGCCGAAGGGCGGGGCGTCGAGCGGCACGCCGATGCGCACCACGCCCTTGGCGATGATGTCCTGGAGCTTGTCGGCGCGGGCGTCCGGCGCCGCCAGGAATGCCAGTGCAAGCGCGGCGGCCGCCGCGAAGATCTTACGCATGTCCGTCTCCCCTTGGTTAGTTCACTATGGCGTTGGCTAGTGCAGTACGGCGTTCAGGAAGGTCGCGAGCTCGGGCGTCTTCGGCGCCGCGAAGAGGTCGGCCGGCTTTCCCTGCTCGTGGATGCGGCCCTCATGCATGAACAGCAGCCGCGAGCCGAAGCGGCGCGCGAAGCCCATCTCATGCGTGACGAGGATCATGGTCATGCCGTCGCGCGCCATATCCTCGAGAACTTTCAGCACCTCGCCGGTCAGCTCCGGGTCGAGCGCCGAGGTGACCTCGTCGAACAGCATCAGCTTGGGCTGCATGGCGAGCGAGCGGGCGATGGCGACGCGCTGCTGCTGGCCGCCCGAGAGCTGGTCCGGATAGGCGTCGAGCTTCTCGGCGAGGCCGACGCGGGCGAGCACGTCGGCCGCAAGCTTGCGGGCCGCGCCCGGCTCCATCTTCTTCACGATGCGCGGCGCGAGCGTGATGTTGTCGGCGACCGAGAGATGGGGAAACAGGTTGAAGCTCTGGAAGACGATGCCGACGCGCTGGCGCAGGGTCCTGAGATCCGCCTTCGGCGCGCTGACCTCGATGCCGTCGACCGTGATCGATCCGCCCTGGATCGGCTCCAGCCCGTTCACGCAGCGCAGCATGGTGCTCTTGCCCGATCCCGAGCGGCCGATCACCGCGACGACCTCGCCCGGCTCGACGCTAAGCGAGACGTCCTTCAGCACCGTGACCTCGCCGTAGCGCTTGGTGATGCCTTTCAGTTCAACGAGCGACATTGAGCTTCCGCTCCAGCGAGCGGCTCCACTGCGTGAGGGGGAAGCAGATGGCGAAATAGAGGGCCGCGACCGTCAGGTAGACCGAGAAGGACGCAAAGGTGCCGGCGGCCGTGAGCTGGCCCTCGCGCGTCAGCTCGACGAGGCCGATCGTGGCGGCGAGCGAGGTGTTCTTGATGAGCTGAACGAGGAATCCGACCGTCGGCGGAATCGCGATGCGCACCGATTGCGGGATGATGACGTGGCGGAGCTGCTCGGCCGTCGACAGGCCGAGCGAGGCGCCGGCCTCCCATTGCGTCTTCGGGATGGATTGCAGCGCGCCGCGCCAGATCTCGCCGAGGAAGGCGCTGCCATAGACCGAGAAGGCGAGCGCCGCCGCGATCCACGGATTGACCGTGACGCCGAGGAGCGGCACGCCGAAGAAGATCACGAACAGCCAGACCAGCAGCGGCGTGCCCTGCACCACCTGGATATAGGCGCCGGCGAGGAACCGGGCCGGCTTGAAGGGCGCGACGCGGATCAGCGCCACCACCATGCCGATCGCGGCGGCGCCCACGAAGGCGATGGCGGTCAAGAGCAGCGTCCAGCGCGCCGCCGCGACGAGGTAGAGGATGTCGGTGGTGCCGAAGGTGCGGATCATCGGCGCACGAACGCGACATGGTAGACGCCGGCGAATAGCGCCCGGAACGCGAAGGCCAGCGCCAGGTAGATGACGCCGACGACGATATAGACCTCGAAGTCGCGGAAGGTGCGCGACTGGATGATCGAGCCGGCGTGGAAGAGCTCCGGCACCGAGATGGTGGAGACGACCGAGGTCGCCAGCATCAGGAGCACGAACTGGCTGGCGAGGGCCGGGAACATCGCCTTCAGGGCCGGGAAGAGGACGATGTGGCGGAACACCTCCAGCCCCGACAGGCCGAGCGAGACGCCGGCCTCGGTCTGCGCCTTGGGGATCGATTCCAGGCCCGCGCGCACGATCTCGGCCGTATAGGCGCCGAGATTGACGACGAGCGCGATGATCGCGGCCGTCATGCCGTCGAGGCGGATGCCGGCCGAGGGCAGGCCGAAGAAGATCAGGAAAAGCTGCACCA
>JBDHTH010000524.1:0-2870 GCA_039808545.1 Phreatobacteraceae bacterium
TCCTTCCTCGGCCTCGGCGTGCAGCCGCCCGACGCCGACTGGGGGAGCCTGGTGCGCGAGAATATCGGCGGCCTGCCCTTCGGCGCGCCGGCCGTGATCATGCCCTCGATCGCCATCGCGACGCTGACGATCAGCGTCAACCTCCTGATCGACAACCTGCCCGTCAAGATCCGCGACAGGAGCGAGTGATGACGAACCGGACCGGAAAGAATCTGGTGGAGATCCGCGACCTCCGGGTCGGCGCCGTCACCGATTCGGGCCGCAAGGTCGAGATCATCAAGGGCGTGAGCTTCGACATCGCGGAGGGCGAGATCGTCGCCCTGATCGGCGAGAGCGGCTCGGGCAAGACCACCATCGCGCTGACGCTGATGGGCTATGCGCGGCCCGGCTGCTCGATCGAGCACGGCTCCGTCACGGTCGCGGGCCGCGACATGGCGAAGCTCTCGGAGGCCGAACGCGCCAAGGTCCGCGGCACCGAGGTCGCCTATATCCCGCAGAGCGCCGCCGCCGCCTTCAACCCGGCCAAGCGGCTGATCGACCAGGTGATCGAGGTCGCGCGCATCCACGAGCTGATGCCGATGGAGGCGGCCCGCGCCAAGGCCGTGGAGCTGTTCCGCGCCCTGGCGCTGCCCGATCCCGAGACGATCGGCGAGCGCTATCCGCACCAGGTCTCGGGCGGCCAGCTCCAGCGCCTCTCGGCCGCCATGGCGCTGATCGGCGGCCCGAAGCTGGTGATCTTCGACGAGCCGACCACGGCGCTCGACGTCACGACCCAGATCGAGGTGCTGCGCGCCTTCAAATCCGTGATGAAGGCGGGCGGCATGGCGGGCGTCTACGTCTCGCACGACCTCGCGGTCGTCGCGCAGATCGCCGACCGGATCGTCGTGCTCAAGGGCGGCGAGATCCAGGAGGAGGGCGCGACCGAGACCATCCTCCATCACGCGACCCATCCCTATACCCGCGAGTTGCTGGCGGCCTTCCATCCGGTGCCCTACGCGGCCGCCGCCGATACCGAGGCGGCCGCGCCGGTCCCCGCGCTCGAGGTCCGCAACGTCATCGCGGGCTACGGTCCGGCCGGCCGCGACGGCCGCCCCGTCAAGCTGGCGCTCAAGGATGTGAGCTGCGTGCTCCAGAAGGGCCGCAATCTCGGCGTGATCGGCGAATCGGGCTCCGGCAAGTCGACCCTGGCCCGCGCCATCGCGGGGCTGCTGCCGCCGGCCTCCGGCGATGTGCGGCTCTTCGGCGAGGCGCTGCCGGCCGCCGCCGAGGCGCGCAGCAAGGAGCAGCTCCGCCGCCTCCAGATCGTCTTCCAGCTCGCCGACACGGCGCTGAACCCGGCCCGCTCGGTCGGCGACATCATCGGCCGCCCGCTCGCCTTCTACCACGCCATGGCGGGCGCCGAGCGCGATGCCCGCATCGGTGAGTTGCTCGACATGGTGCGCCTGCCTTCCGCCATGCGGCACCGCCTGCCGGGCGAGCTCTCGGGCGGGCAGAAGCAGCGCGTCAACCTCGCCCGCGCCCTCGCGGCCAAGCCCGAGGTGGTGCTGTGCGACGAGATCACCTCGGCGCTCGACACGGTGGTGGCGGCCGCCGTCATCGAGCTCCTGAAGGAGTTGCAGCGCGAACTCGACCTCTCCTACGTCTTCATCAGCCACGATCTCTCGACCGTGCAGGCGATCTGCGACGACGTGATGGTGATGTTCGGCGGCGCGACGGTCGAGACGCTGCCCGCCGCCAAGCTCCCCGAGGGCGCCGAGGAGCCTTATTCGAAGCTGCTCTTCGCCTCGGTGCCGAAGCTCGATGCCGGCTGGCTCGACAGCGTCACCAGCGACCCGGAGCTCCGCAAGGCGCTGCTCGCGCGCTGAGCCGGCAAGGCCTCACATCGGGAAGATGCTCTTCAGCGGCAGATGCGCCTTGATGAAGGGCGATTTCATCACCACGAAGCTGAAATACTTGTCGATGCCGATATCGGAATCGGTCAGCCGCTCCATGATCGTCTGGTAGTCCGAGATGCCGCCCGTGACGAATTTCAAGAGGTAGTCGTAGCCGCCCGAGATCAGATGGCACTCCACCACCTCGTCGATCTTCTCGACAGCTTGCTGGAAGCGCGCGAAATCGATCTGCCGGTGGTTCTTCAGCGTGATCTCGGTGAAGACCGTCAGCGTCTGGCCGAGCTTGGCGATGTCGATCTGCGCCGAATAGCCCGTGATGTAGCCGGCCTGCTGCAGCTTCTTGACCCGCATCAGGCAGGGGCTCGGCGACAGATGCACGAGCTCGGCGAGCTCCACATTGGTGATGCGGCCGTTCTTCTGGAGTTCGTGCAGGATACGAATGTCGATGCGGTCGAGCTTCACGGGCTGAGCCTTTGGGCGCGAGGCGTCGAGCATAAGGCACAAGCTGCCAAATGCTCAACGGCCGACATGCCGCCCGCCGCGGCAATCCGGCGAAAGTGATGCTGGCATAAGCGGCTGCGGCCGCGACGCGCGGCGGCACGATATGCCGCCCGGCTCGCGCAAGCGGCAGCAATCTTGCGCATCGCCCGCTACTCTCTCCTTCAAGGAAGGTTCCGCCATGCCCGCGCCGCTGCTCCACGTTTCCACCAGCCAGACCCTGCCGGCCGCCGCCGACGCGGTGGTGATCGGCGGCGGCATCGTCGGCGTCTCCACCGCCTACTACCTCGCCCGGCGCGGCGTGAAGGTGGCGCTCGTCGAGAAAGGCCGGATCGGCGCCGAGCAGTCGAGCCGCAACTGGGGCTGGTGCCGCCAGCAGAACCGCGACGCCCGCGAGCTGCCGATCTCCACGAAGAGCCTGGACCTCTGGGAGGCGCTGGCGGGCGAGATCGGCGAGGATGTCGGCTTTCGCCGCTGCGG